>CAVBNJ010000051.1:0-11827 GCA_963596755.1 bacterium | reverse complement strand
GATTCGGCGCATGCCGTCATCCATCGGAAGAAAGCCAGCCGCTTCTGATGAAAAAACTGGCGCAGGAATATATCCCATCTCACCCGCGCGCGTGGAGCTGGCGCGACTATCGGCCGGAAACGGCAATCATCCGACAGGACGATACCTGCTTTGACATCCGCCAGCAGGATATTTCAGAATACCCCGGCCCACTTTACGGTCATATTCCGGCGAAAGAAGAAAATACAGAATGGCTGAATATTTTAAGCCTGCTGTCCCATGGCTATATCCGAAATGATTCCGCATCGAGAAACTGGGAGGGCAGAAGCGTTCAGGCAAGAACGCTGTTTGCACCGTTCTACAAACTGGCTGTTTTTGACGAGACGGTTACAGGCAGTGTGCTGGATTCCGTGCGCCTGTTCTTCTTATGCGGCCCGAAAATCAGCAACGGAACATGGGTGGATGTGGCAAAACGAGTAAAAGCCGGAGCAGTCTGCGTGATTCCGTCGCGTTTTGTGGAAAAAATGGAGCAGACAATAGCAGCCGGTGGAGAACCTCTGCCGGAAATCCAGGAAGAATGCCGCGGCATCTGCGCCAGAGCGTATGGAAAAGGCACCTGGATTACTGTAGAAAACATGTACAGCCTGCATTACGAAACCTGGACGAGCGGCCCCTGCAATCCCCTGCTCCACAAAACACTGATGCCGCTGATCGGAGACGGCGAGCATCTGGTGTATGATTTCGGAACACACACCGTATCCGCATCACTGGAAAGCAGACCGATGAAAGACAGCAGAAAATACCACTGCAATGAAATCCCGCGGGCAGTGATGGAGGAGGAAGATAGTTTTAAGTTTGAAATCCTGGAAAATAAAAGCGAATCTTGACAGGAAAAAGTAAAATAGAGTAAAATGAAAAAGCAGTACAGAGAGGCACGCGCATCCGTGGATTCCTGTGCTGTTTTTTCATTTTAGCTGTAGAAACAAAGAAAAAGGGGAGGTTTTTACCATGAACAATTTAGTCGATCTCTTAGAAGAATTACAAAAAGAAGCCAAAGCAGACCCGGCCCTCCGCACGGCCCTCCTGCAGACCCGAACTGATCCAAACCCGATCCGCGCCTTCTGCACCATCTGCCGCGTCCGGGGCTATCAAATCTACGAAATGGACCTCGCCATGGCCGGCGAAGAATTCTACGCCGAAATCAAACGCAGCACCAATGGCGGCGGCGAAAACTCCCCGGCGCTGGAAGGGGAGGATGATTTCTACGAGCTGTTTCTGGCGGCATTGGAGAGCGGAAAATAAAAGAAAATCACCCAAAAGCGAGAACAAAATGCTTTTGGGTGATTTTGTTATTTGGTATATTGCTGGATCATACATTGGTGTTCTTTGGATTTACGGTTGTAATTAATTCCCACCAGAAGAATATCACCGGTATAATCTACGATAGAAGCAGGATATTTTCTTTCCAAAATCTGATCTAGTGCAGTATGCATCGTTTTATTCCACTTTAATTCAACGACGAGAGCAGGATAATACGGCAGGTATTCCGGCTTCGGCAGAAAAACGAAGTCTGCAAATCCGCGTCCGGCAGGAAATTCACGGATCGGTTTAAAATAGTACTGCATCGCCGAGAGATAAGCAATCGAAAGCACACTGCTCAGAGAATTTTCATCATTGTACGAAATAGAAGAAGCATATTCCATATGAACTTTTTCAATTCCCGCGGCAACTGCATCAGAATCCATTGCTAACGTAGCATCCAGCAGAGCGGAAGATTCCTGCTGGAAAGCCAGAAGTTCATTCCATTTGGTACTTTCTACCGCGTCGGAGAGTTCCTGACGAATTTCTTCGTTCGGCACAAAAGCGCTCTGCGTAAGCTGGTCATACCCCAGATAGCCAAGGTGGATCAGATACGTAAGCACGTCGTCTTTATTTCCAAAACTTACGGTATCATTTTGAAAAAGTCTTGTATTGACTCTGACAGAAGATCCCGACAGCATTTCGATAATAGCGGTTTTCAAACCGTCAAAATCCTTATTAATCAGCGGAACAACGACTTCATACGAACTGGTTTCAGACCAGTAGCTTTTGAATTTCCCTTTCAGCATGACACTGACCACCGCACGCGGGTTATAGACCTGATAGTCTTCCAGCAGATAGCCATCGTACCAGTTTTTCACTTTATGGAAATCCCGATGGTATTTTTCACAGAGATCCCGTACCTCGTCCTCAGTAAAACCAATATAAGGAGCGAGAATTCCGGCATCCAGCATGGTGAATTCATCAAAATTGTTCAGTGTGGACTGCGTTTTCACTTTCTTAATGGGAAGAATTCCCGTCAGATAGGCAAGCTGAATGTATTTTGTCGGTTCGGTTCCCTTAAACATGGCACGCAGAAAATGAATATACTCGTCCTGAACCACCTTGTTCGCGGCCTCATCACGAATCAGCACATCCCATTCATCAATAATGATAATAAATTTTCTTCCAGTTGCGGTATTAATGTAAGACAGGGCATCCGGCAGCGAATTTAATTTTTCCGGCAGGATACCAGGATAGTATTCCCGCAGTTCACGAATTGTTTCTGCAGTAATAAAAGAAACCACAAGCCCGGCCCCGCCGGCGGGTTCCAGACACCATTGAATATCAAGGTGAATCACATCATACTGATTCAGATGCTTTTCAAAATCCGGATTCTGCCCAATGGAAAGATCGGAAAACATGGCGCGCGAGTCGCACCCCCTGCTGTAATAAGCCGTGAGCATGTTTGCGGTAATCGATTTTCCAAACCGCCGCGGACGACTGTTGCAGATATAACCCTGCAGTGTATTCATCACCCGGTTTGTGTAGGTCAGCAGTCCGGTTTTGTCAATATAAATTTCTGAATTTAACGCAATCTGAAAAGCACTGTTCCCAGGATTCACAAATCTGCCCATAAAGTCCGTCCTTTCTGAAAAAATTACAACCCTGACAATTCCGCAATCTCCGCAAAATTAATAAACAGATCATCATAAATATTAACCTTAATCACCGAATCAAACGAATACTGCACACTGACAAGGTCCCCTTCAAAATAATTTACTGTAACAAGTTTCCTTTTTGGATCTACGATCCAGTATTCGCGGACGCCATACGTTTTATAGTAATAAAGTTTTCGAATATAATCGTCCGAAGAAGTGCTTGGCGAAACGATTTCGATGATGAAATCCGGCGCGCCGTTGCAGCGTTTTCCGTCCAGTTTGTCCTTATCACAGATAATCATAATATCAGGCTGAACCATGGTAAGCGGCTGATCCGAAAGTTTAACATCAAAGGGAGCAGTAAAAACACTGCAGGGCCCCTTTTTGCGGAGGATATAGTTGTTGATTACGGTTGAAATCTGCATGGACAGCGCCTGATGCGTCTGCGACGGACTGGCCATGTCGTAGACAACGCCGTCGAAAACCTCAACACGCTGTTCCGCAGGAAGCAATTCGTATTGTTCTAATGTGATTTTCTCAACCTGGGGCTGTAAAGCAGGGGTCATAAAACACACTTCCTTTCCGAATAAATTCTGATGAAGCAAATATTAAAATTCTTTCTTCAAATGCGCCGCAAGCACACTGTCATAATCTCCTTCGATTTCCTCATCCCGTCCCGCATACCGCAGATTGGTCTCCACGCCGACCGGTTCCGCGTCGTCGGCGTATTCCCAGATGTGGTAGCGGAGGCCGCGGTGTTCGAAGTCGATGCTTCCGCAGTTGTCCTCCTCGACATAAGAAAAAGCGATATTTTTCTCGTTTAAAACAGCCTGAATTTTTGGCATATGCATAAGTCTGTATTCCTCCGAATCTTTCATAACATATCTGTTATTAGTATAGTGCAGCGGCCGTAAAAATTCAATCGAAAACTCGGGAGTGCAGGTCAGAATCGGCATAGGAAAGATCAAAAAGGAATCTATCAAAAAGAGGAAAACGAGGCTATAATTGAGGATAAATAAGGCAAAAAAATCTGCCGATGGGGAAAAGGAGGATTTTTACAAGATGAAACTGCGAACAAGAGGAATTTCCGGAACGAGAAAACAGGCGGAATCGGAGCGGGAGCGGGAACACCGCGTGATTGCGAGAAAGGCAGTCGCAGAGGGCATCGTTCTGCTGGAAAATAATGGAGTTCTGCCGCTGGAAAAAGGAAGCCGTGTGGCACTTTACGGAGGCGGCGCCCGTCACACGATCAAAGGCGGCACCGGTTCCGGCATGGTGCATAACCGGAGCAATGTCAGCATCTATGATGGCCTGAAAAACGCAGGTTTTCCCATCACGACCGAAGACTGGCTGGATGCCTACGATGAGGAATACAGCAAATGCTATGAAAAATGGAAAGCCTACCTCTACGAGATTTCCGAACCGGGAAACCGCGAGTCGCTGTACCGCGCGCATGCGAGCCATCCGATGCAGATGCCGGAAGGCGAGCCTGTCGTAAAAACGGATACCGACACAGCCATCTACGTCATCAGCCGCGTTTCCGGCGAGGGCGCGGACCGAAAAGCCGAGCCGGGAGACTACTTCCTTTCGGAGCAGGAAGAAGCAGATCTGAAACACATCACCGCGTGCTACCCGAATACTGTTGTGATCTTAAATGTCGGCGGTATCATAGATCTCTCTTTCCTGGAAACATACAGCATCGCAGCCCTTGTTCTGCTGTCCCAGGCCGGCATGGAGGGCGGAAATGCGCTCGCGGATATCTTATCCGGCGCCGTCGCTCCGAGCGGCAGGCTGACCGATACCTGGGCATACCATTACGAAGATTACCCATCCAGCGCGACCTTCAGCCACAACAATGGAAATATCATCGAAGAAAAATATTACGAAGGCATTTACGTCGGCTACCGCTATTTCGACAGCTTCGAAGTCGAGCCGCGCTACCCGTTCGGATACGGCATGTCCTACACAACCTTTGACGTAACCACCGAAAACGCAGAGTGGAAACCAGATGCAGAAGCAAAAACCATCGCAGTTACCGTGAAAGTAACAAATACCGGCTCCCGCGCCGGAAAAGAAGTCGTACAGGTCTACGCCGCGTGCCCGTCCGGCAAGCTGAAAAAAGAGCGGAAACGCCTGGCAGCCTTCGGCAAAACAGCGTTGCTGCAGCCGGGAGCATCCGAGACACTGTGCCTCGAAGTCCCGACCGCTCTGCTGGAGTCCTACCGCACCGGAAAAGCCGCATACTGCCTGGAGGCCGGTGATTACGACATCCTGGTCGGAACCTCAAGCCGCGACGTAACGCTGGCCGCGCGTCTGACCTTAACAGAAACAGCAGAAACCGAACATCTGACCAACATCTGCCCGCTGCTCGACGCCTTAAAAGAAATCCGCCCGGAGCAGGAAAAAGAAGAACGCTGGGCAGCAAAAAGAGAGCAGATGTGGGAAGAAAAGAAAGCCGAAATCCCGCTGCTGTTCCTGGACGAAAAAGGTCTGGTCCGTGACGGAAAGAGCGCCGCAGCCGGATGCGAAAATGCACCATCCAGAAAAGAAGCAAAAGAAAAAGCCGCCGAACTGGTCAGAAAACTGACACCGGAAGAGAAAACTGCCCTCGTCTGCGGCCGTACCAGCGGCGGAAGCCAGGAAATCATCGGCGCAGCTGCCGTCACCGTCCCAGGCGCCGCCGGCGAAACAACGGCATCCCTGCTGGAAAAATACGGCGTAGCCAATGTCATCCTCGCCGACGGCCCGGCCGGCATCCGCCTCCAGGCACATTATCAGAAAAATCCATCCGACGGCACCGTCTACGGCATGACCGATTACGAGCGTTTCGAAAACCGCATTTTCGGCACCGAATTCCTTCACGACGACGGCGAAGACTACTACCAGTACTGCAGCGCCATCCCGGTCGGAACCCTTCTGGCACAGAGTTTTGACACCAATCTTCTCGAAGAGGTAGGCCGCATGATCGGCAAAGAACTGGAAACATTCGGTGTCACCCTCTGGCTCGCCCCGGGCATGAACATCCACCGCAACCCGCTCTGCGGCCGCAACTTCGAATATTATTCCGAGGACCCGCTCGTCAGCGGAAAAATCGCCGCAGCCCTCACCCGCGGCGTCCAGAGCCAGTACGGTGTCGGAACGACAATCAAACATTACGCCTGCAACAATCAGGAAGAAAACCGCCGCGGCGTATCGAGCATCGTATCCGAGCGCGCCCTGCGTGAGATCTATCTGAAAGGCTTCGAGATTGCAATCAAAGAGTCCCAGCCGAAGGCGATCATGACCTCCTACAACAAAGTAAACGGCGTCCATACCGCCAACAGCTACGATCTCTGCACGACAGCCGCACGAAAAGAATGGGGCTTTGAGGGTATTATCATGACCGACTGGACCACAACAAACGCTGACGGAGGCTCCTCCGCCGCCAAATGCATCGCCGCCGGAAACGACCTCGTCATGCCGGGAACCGAAACCGACCGCCGCGAAATCCTGGACGCCCTGACCGCCGAAAACGATCAGTATCTGGATGAAAATGACTTGACCGCCTGCGCACAGAGAATGCTGGAAATGATCTTTTCCTCCAACTTATATGAATAATGCAAACAGCCCGAGGATAAAATAAAAACACAAGATGCATCGAAACGCCGGAATGTAACAGGAATAGTTAAACAATTTCACGATTGAATTTTCTTGTAACATGTATTAGAATATAAATGATATCAATAAATACGAGGACGTGAAAAGAATGTCAGGATTAAGTAACACACAATATTTTAAAGTAAAAACAGAGCCGGAGATTCAGGTAAAAGAGGTACTCGAAACCGTTTACAACGCCATGGTAGAAAAAGGGTATAATCCAGTCAACCAGATCGTAGGATATATCATGTCAGGCGACCCGACCTACATCACAAGCTTCAAGGGCGCCAGAAGCCTGATCATGAAAGTAGAGCGTGATGAACTGGTAGAGGAACTGTTAAAAGAGTACATCAAAAATGAATCCTGGAAGTGAGCGTAATCAGTTATGAGAATAATGGGATTAGATTACGGCTCAAAAACAGTAGGGGTGGCGGTAAGCGACCCTCTGGGTCTTACTGCGCAGGGAATCGAAATTGTCCGCAGAAAATCGGAGAATAAGCTGCGCCAGACGCTGGCCCGGATTGAAGAGATAGCAAAAGAATACAGTGTGGAAAAGATTGTTCTCGGTTTCCCGAAACACATGAACAACGACATCGGAGAGCGGGCCGAAAAATCTCTCGAGTTCAAAGAAATGCTGGAGAGACGGACGGGCCTGCCCGTTGTCATGTGGGACGAGCGGCTGACAACCGTCGAAGCAGACCGCACCATGATGGAAACCGGAATCCGCAGAGAAAACCGCAAGGAGTACGTGGATATGATTGCGGCTGTTTTTATCCTGCAGGGATATCTCGACTATCTTTCCAACCACAAAGAGTTAGAGAAAAACTAAACAAAGGAATATTGTATGGAAAAAATAACATTTGTAACAGATGATGGCGGCAAAGAAGAATTTTATGTGGAGGAGCAGACCAGAATCAACGGAGTAAACTATCTTTTGGTATCCGATTCCCAGGACGAGGAGGCAAACGCCTACATCCTGAAAGACATCTCCACCGACACCGACGCCGAGGCAGAATACGTCATGGTAGAAGACGACACCGAATTCGATGCCGTATCCGGCGTATTCGCTTCCATGTTGGACGACGAAGCAGACATCACCTATTAAACAGCAGAATGACATCCGAAAGATGCGGGACATGCCACGCCAGACTGAAGTGACGCTCAGGGGACGGACGCGTGAAGCCGCACCGGTAACGGAATCGTTTCGAACACACGCGCGGAGGTGCTATTTGAAAAAGAATAATGGAAGTAAATTAAAAATTATACCGCTTGGCGGTCTGGAACAGATCGGTATGAACATCACTGTTTTCGAGTATGAAGACAGCATCATCGTCGTAGACTGCGGACTTGCATTCCCGGAAGACGACATGCTCGGTATCGACCTGGTTATCCCGGATGTAACGTATCTGAAAGAGAACATCGACAAAGTCAAAGGCTTCGTCATCACCCACGGCCACGAGGACCACATCGGTGCCCTGCCGTACATCTTAAAAGAAGTGAACGTGCCGATCTACGCCACCAAACTGACCATTGGCCTGATCGAAAACAAATTAAAGGAGCACAACCTGCTCCGCACCACAAAACGGAAAATCATCAAACACGGACAGTCCATCAACCTGGGCGCATTCCGCATTGAGTTTATCAAAACAAACCACAGTATTGCAGATGCAGCAGCACTTGCAATCTACTCCCCGGCGGGCATCATCGTCCACACCGGAGACTTCAAAGTCGATTACACCCCGGTATTCGGAGATGCGATCGATCTGCAGAGATTCGCCGAGATCGGAAAGAAAGGCGTTCTGGCGCTGATGTGCGACAGTACCAACGCAGAGCGGCCTGGCTTTACCATGTCCGAGCGAACCGTAGGAAAAACGTTCGACAATCTGTTTGCCGAGCATCAGAATTCCCGAATCATCATCGCAACCTTTGCATCCAACGTCGACCGTGTGCAGCAGATTATCAACTCTGCTTATAAATACGGCCGTAAAGTTGTGATCGAAGGCCGAAGCATGGTCAATGTGATCTCCACCGCACAGGAGCTGGGCTATATCAATATCCCGGAAAATACCCTGATTGATGTGGAGCAGATGAAAAACTACACCGGCGAGCAGCTTGTCCTGATCACCACCGGAAGCCAGGGCGAGTCCATGGCAGCACTGTCCCGTATGGCAGCGCATCTGCACAAAAAGATCTCGATCCTGCCGGGCGATACCGTTATCTTCAGTTCCCACCCGATCCCGGGAAATGAAAAAGCCGTTTCAAACGTCATCAACGAACTGTCCGCACAGGGCGCAAACGTCGTATTCCAGGACGTTCACGTATCCGGACATGCCTGCCAGGAAGAAATCAAGCTGATCTACTCCCTTGTAAAACCGAAATATGCGATTCCGGTGCACGGCGAATACCGTCACCTGAAAGCACACGCAGAGGTTGTTGCAAGCCTCGGCATCCCGAAAGAGAACATTTTCCTGATGTACTCCGGAGACGTACTCGAGCTGGATGAGGAGAGCGCCGCAGTGACCGGAAAAGTCCACACCGGAGCAATCATGGTCGACGGACTTGGCGTCGGCGATGTAGGAAATATCGTACTGCGCGACCGTCAGCATCTGTCCGAGGACGGAATTATGGTCGTTGTACTGACCCTCGAAAAGAGAACCAACCAGCTTCTCGCAGGCCCGGACATCGTATCCCGTGGATTCGTCTATGTGCGTGAATCCGAAGATCTGATGGGAGAGGCAAGAGAAGTCGTAGAAGAGGCGCTGGACGGCTGCCTTTCCAAAAACATCTCCGACTGGGGCAAGATCAAATCCACGATCAAAGATTCCCTCGGCGATTACGTATGGAAGAAAACAAAAAGAAGACCGATGATCCTTCCGATCATCATGGAGGCATAAATACCATGGACAAAGTAACAGAGTGCCTGGACGCGCTCATCGAAGAAATGCGGGAGAGCAGGGCATATCAGAATTACTTGTGGATGGAACAGGAACTCGAAAAAGACCCGGAACTAAAAAGCCGGGTCGATGACTATCGAATCCGCAATTATCGACTGCAGCAGTCAGAAAACGTAGACCTTTACGACGCTGTGGACTCCCTCGAGCGGGATTCCTACGCGCTCCGCAAAAGTGAGAAGGCAAACGCCTATCTCGAGGCGGAACTCGAGGTCTGTAAGATGGTACAGAAGGTGCAGGACCGCATTTCGGAGGCAATCCGCATCGGTGTACCGGAGATCTAAATCCGAAAACAAAAAGGAGAAACCCCATGTCCCAGAAAAAAAGTGATGCCGGATACCGGGCAGCGCTGACAGGAGCCAAAGGAACCGTGCGCCTGCTCATCTATGTCTGCGTGATTTTTCTGATCATTCTGGCAGCCAAAACTTCATATCAGTTTGGACATGACGTGTTTGCCGAGGAGCCTGTCGCATCCAAAGGAAAAGGCAAAGAAGTCACCGTACAGGTGCGCTCCGGCATGGACGGCAAGGAACTTGGCGAACTCCTGAAAGACAACGGGCTGATCGACGAAAGCCTTCTGGTTTTCGAAATCCAGTACCGCCTGTCCGGCTACTACGGCGGCATCAAAGACGGTTCCTACGTGCTGAACACCGCACAGACCGTCGATGAAATGCTGGAAATCCTGGCCGGCATCAACACCGAAGGCCAGCCGTCGTCAGAGGAATAAAAGAGCGGAGAAAAATTATGATAATAGACGAACGAATGGTGACCTACATCAATTCCCTGGACACCGGCCACACCCCGTTTCTGGAAGATCTGGAACGGACAGCCAAACAGGATCGGGTCCCGATCATTCGCCGTGAAATGCAGAGCTTTTTAAAAGTATTTTTAAAGATGAAACAGCCAAAGAGAATCCTGGAGGTAGGAACTGCCGTAGGATTCTCTGCTGTTTTCATGGCACAGTACGGCGAACCGGACGCGAAGATCACCACCATAGAAAATTACGAAAAACGAATCCCGATCGCGCGGGAAAACTTCGAAAAATCCGGCTTTGCCGACCGCATCACCCTGATCCCGGGCGACGCCGCGGAAGTCTTAAAAACCCTGGACGGCCCGTACGATTTCATCTTCATGGATGCCGCCAAAGGCCAGTACATCCACTTCCTGCCGGAGGTGCTGCGCTTGCTCGACGACCACGGCGTGCTGATCACCGATAATGTCCTGCAGGACGGCGATGTCATTGAATCCCATTTCGCCGTCGAGCGCCGGAACCGCACGATCCACAAACGGATGCGGGAATACCTGTTTGAACTGACACACAAAGAAGGGCTGCTGACATCGGTCGTGCCGCTGGGAGACGGAATCGCGATTACGATGAAAAGCCATGAGAAGAGAGAGGAAACAACATGAGAAAACCGGAATTACTGGTTCCAGCCAGCAGTCTGGAAGTATTAAAAGTAGCAGTTATCTTCGGCGCAGATGCCGTATACATCGGAGGCGAAGTCTTCGGACTTCGCGCCAAAGCGAAGAACTTTTCGATGGAAGATATGAAAGAAGGCGTGGAGTTTGCGCATGCGCATGGCGTAAAAGTTTATGTGACCGCAAATATTCTGGCACATAATCAGGATCTGGAGGGCGTGCGTGCATACTTTGAAGAATTAAAAGAAATCGGCCCGGATGCGCTGATTATTTCCGATCCGGGAGTCTACCGCATCGCCATGGAAGTCTGCCCGGAGATTGAGCGTCATATCAGCACACAGGCAAATAATACGAACTATGGGACGTATCAGTTCTGGTATGAGCAGGGAGCAAAACGTGTCGTGACGGCACGGGAGCTGTCGCTGGCGGAGATCAAAGAAATCCGGGAGCATATTCCGGATGAGATGGAGATCGAGACGTTTATTCATGGGGCGATGTGCATTTCATACTCGGGAAGATGTCTGCTCTCCAATTATTTCACAGGAAGAGATGCAAACCAGGGAGCATGCACGCATCCGTGCAGATGGAAATATGCGGTAGTAGAAGAGTCCAGACCGGGAGAGTATCTGCCGGTGTATGAGAATGAGAGAGGGACGTATATCTTTAACTCGAAAGATCTCTGTATGATTGAGCATATTCCGGATTTATTAGATGCGGGAATTGACAGTTATAAGATCGAAGGAAGAATGAAGACCGCGCTGTATGTAGCGACGGTGGCAAGGACGTATCGGAAGGCCATCGATGATTATCTCGAAAGCCCGGAGAAATACGAGAAAAATATGGACTGGTATCGGGATCAGATCTCGAACTGTACCTATAGAC
>CAVBNJ010000050.1:0-11862 GCA_963596755.1 bacterium | reverse complement strand
CCCGATTTCTGGTACAATATTTTTATGTTTTTTGACTATAATTGACGAATTTTTTGTATCTAATTTTTACATGACATCTGGAGGTATCAAATGGAATCCTGCTTTTACGAAACAATACACGAAACTGATCTGCTGCATGTCCGTTTTGAACAACAGGATGCACCCGCCTTTGTTTTTCCGGCGCACTGGCACGAATATGTGGAAATTCTGTATCTGATTAAGGGACAGTTTTCCGCGATCGTTCAGGCGACGGAATACCAGCTTTCGGAGGGAGATCTGATGATCATCAACTCCGGCGATCTCCATATGACGCGCTCCAACACCTGTACGTACCTTCTGCTGCAGATTTCCGCAAGCCAGATGCGCCAGTATCTGCCGAATTTTGATACGATGCGGTTCGACACGATTATCCCCTGTTCCGAGCAGTCAGCACCGCTTCGCGCGCTGCTCTCGGAGATGAACGAGATCCGGCTGAATCCTTCGGATTCCTATCAGCTTCTCTTCACCTCGCGGCTGTATGAATTTCTGTATCATCTCTGCCGGTCGTACTCCCACCAGATTCCGTCGGCATCGCTGACCGGATCGCAGAGAGACCTGCAGCGGGTGACGCATGTGATGAACTGGGTGAAGATTCACTATCCGGAGCCTCTGACGCTGGAAACAGCGGCGGATTCTCTGGCACTCTCGAAAGAATATTTCTGCCGGCTCTTTAAAAAGTATACCGGGCAGACGTTTCTCGAGTATCTGAATGATGTCCGCACGATGCACCTCTACGAGGATCTGCAGAATTCCGACGAGACGATCACGGTACTGATGGAGAAAAACGGGCTGTCAAACTATAAGATCTTTATGCGGACTTTCAAAAAGCTGTACGGCTCCACCCCGCAGAAAATGCGCTCGAGCCGTGTGCGCCACGTTTAGTTTAAATGTTTTCTTAAATCATTTCTTTACACAACTGAAAAGGCTGTGGAACATGATTTCTCATGTCCACAGCCTCTTTTGATTTCGTTATTAATTTTTTTCGTAGAAAGTCTTTTATTTTGCGTAATCCGTTACACGGCTCTCGCGGATAACATTGACCTTGATCTGTCCCGGGTATTCCAGTTCAGCTTCGATCTGTTTCGAGATATCCCTTGCGAGCAGTACCATTTCAGAATCGGATACCTGCTCAGGAACTACCATGATGCGGACTTCTCTACCAGCCTGAATAGCAAAAGATTTTTCAACACCTTTGAACGAATTCGTGATGTCTTCCAACTGTTTTAATCTGTTGGTATATGTTTCGAGTGTTTCTCTTCTTGCACCCGGTCTTGCTGCGGAAATCGCATCCGCTGCCTGAACGATGCATGCAATCAGAGACTGGGGCTCTACATCCCCGTGATGTGATTCTACTGTGTTGATCACAATCTGAGATTCTTTGTACTTTTTGCAGAGATCTGCACCGATCTGGATGTGAGATCCTTCCACTTCATGGTCGATGGATTTACCGATATCATGAAGCAGTCCGGCACGTTTTGCCATGCGGACATCGCATCCTACCTCTCCTGCAAGGAGACCGGAAAGCTGTGCTACTTCGATGGAATGCTTTAATGCATTCTGTCCGTAGCTGGAACGGAATTTCATTCTTCCAAGGAGACGGATCAGTTCCGGATGGAGTCCGTGTACACCGACTTCCAGTGCGGCTGCCTCGCCTTCCTCGCGGATATTCTGTTCTACTTCTTTGCGGGCCTTTTCTACCATCTCTTCGATGCGGGCCGGATGAATTCTTCCGTCTACAATCAGTTTTTCCAGAGCAATTCTTGCCACCTCGCGGCGGATCGGATCGAATGAGGAGAGAACGACTGCTTCCGGTGTATCGTCGATGATCAGGTCAACGCCTGTCATGGTTTCGAGTGTACGGATGTTTCGTCCCTCACGGCCGATGATGCGGCCTTTCATTTCATCGCTCGGAAGCTGTACCACAGAAATGGTACTCTCAGATACGTGATCGACAGCACATTTCTGGATGGCTGTTACCACATACTCTTTTGCCTTGCGGCCTGCTTCCTCTTTTGCTCTGCTCTCCAGCTCTTTGTAGAGCTTCGCTGTGTCGATTTTTACTTCATCTTCCACAGATTTTAACAGATACTCTTTTGCTTCCTCGGAGGTAAAACCGGAAATTCTTTCCAGTTCCTGTACTCCTTTTTCGTGTAGACCGTCTACTTCCTTTTCTTTCTTTCTGACGCTTGCCTCTTTTGCTGCAATTTCGTTTTCACGACGCTCTAATACGTCCGCTTTTTTGTCCACAGATTCTTCTTTGGATAAAACGCGCTTCTCATATTTCTGCAGTTCCGCTCTGCGCTCTCGGGTCTCTTTTTCTACTTCATTTTTGGTACGAAGAGACTCCTCCTTCGCCTCCAGCAGGGCTTCCCGTTTCTTAGTTTCGGCAGTTTTCAGTGCTTCATCTATGATGTTTCTCGCCTTTTCTTCCGCTGTGCCAATTTTTTCAGCATCCTGCTTGATTTTATTGTCCACAGCAATTTTCCTGGTAACAGGAACCGCAATAAGCAGCGTGACTACTACAGCAATGAATACCAGCAGAATTGTAATACCTGTACCCATTACCGGAGCACCTCCTTATTTAGTTTTCATTGCACATTTACAACACTACAATTTTATACTGTTTTCACAAATTTGTCAATGTTTTAAAAATATTCATGTGATTTATTGCACATAATTTCGCGGCACGGAGTAAAATCGACGCGAATATTCAGAATTCTTCGTCAGCGAGATCCTGGTATTCTTCCAGTGCCCTTCGGATTTCTGAGCTTCCAAATCCCTTCCGCATCAGGAAACCTGCGGCTCTCCGATACTCTTTTTCGTCGAGCCGATGCGGCTCTCCCAGCTTCGAAAAGGCGGCATTTTTTGCAAGTTCATACTCATCCCGGCCATCCTCCTGCTCCTCCAGAACGGACTCAATCAGTTCCCGGTCCACGCCTTTCTGTGCCAGTGCATAGAGGACTGCCTTTTTCCCTTTTTTCGCACCGCTGCCCGCGAGATACTGCTCCACGTACGCGCGGTCATCAATATAGTGAAAGCTCTCCACGTACGAGACAGCTTCCTCAATCGCCCGCTCCGGGTAGCCGTCTTTCTTTAATTTGTCTTCCAGCTCTTTTTTCGTCCGCATCTGTCCGAGCAGCAGGTACATCGCGCGGTGTTTCGCCCGTTTCGTGAGGACCTCCCCCGCGAGCTTTTCATACACCTCGTCGGGCAGCTCCTCCTGCTCTTTGATGCGGGAAGCACGGATTTCCCCGTTATAAAGAACCAGATCCTCTCCGTCATCGAAGAGGACCCGTGATTTCTTTTTATTCAGAGGACGAATCTCTGTCACAAACATTTATTCGTCGTCTCCCTCTGTTTCCGGTGCTGCTGCATTTTCCAGATCTTCGGTGCCTTCCGGCGCTTCTTCTTTGATCAGGCCGTAAGCCACACGCACTTTGTGCTCGATCTCATCCATGATTTCCGGATGCTCGCGCAGATAAGCTTTCGCATTTTCGCGTCCCTGGCCGATCTTGTCGCCGCCGTATGCGAACCATGCGCCGCTCTTCTGTACAATGCCGACGGAAGCAGCCAGATCCAGAACATCTCCTTCTTTAGAGATTCCTTTTCCGAACATGATATCAAACTCTGCTTCGCGGAACGGCGGAGCCACTTTGTTTTTGACTACTTTGATTCTGGTACGGTTTCCGACCATCTCTCCGCCCTGCTTTAATGCCTCGATTCTTCTGACATCAAGACGGATGGAGGAGTAGAATTTCAGTGCACGGCCGCCGGTTGTGGTCTCCGGGTTTCCGAACATGACACCGACTTTCTCACGGAGCTGGTTGATAAAGATCACGATACAGTTGGATTTGCTGATCGCTGCGGTCAGTTTTCGGAGTGCCTGAGACATCAGACGCGCCTGCAGTCCGACGTGGGAATCTCCCATGTCGCCGTCGATCTCGGCTTTCGGAACGAGAGCTGCAACGGAGTCCACGATGATGATGTCCACGGCTCCGGAACGAACCATGGTCTCGGTGATCTCAAGTGCCTGCTCACCATTGTCCGGCTGTGAAATGTAGAGGTTTTCGATATCTACACCGATGTTTTTCGCGTAAGCCGGATCGAGTGCATGCTCTGCGTCGATGAAGCCGGCGATTCCGCCGCGTTTCTGCACTTCTGCTACCATGTGAAGTGCTACGGTTGTTTTACCGGAAGACTCCGGGCCGTATACCTCGATGATTCTTCCCTTCGGCACACCGCCGAGTCCCAGTGCGATATCCAGGCTTAAGGAGCCGGTCGGAATGGTTTCCACATTCATATTGGCTGCGGAATCTCCGAGTTTCATGATCGCGCCTTTTCCGTACTGTTTTTCAATCTGTCCAAGTGCGGCATCGAGTGCGCGCAGTTTATCTTCGTTATTATTTCCCATATAATATTTTCTCCTTTTATACGAACGTCCGTTCGCTTCTGTATCCATACTATTACAAATTTGCGCCGTTGTCAACTGTTTTTCTGTTTTTCTCTGTGTCATTTTTCCGGCCCTTAAAAATCTGCACCAGAGCCGCTCCGAATATGTTCTATGCACAAGTGTAGCATATTCCCTTCTCTCCGGTCAATCGAATTCGGCAGCAAAAAAGCCCGAAAAAATAAGTTCCCGAACCAGATGATCAGGAACTTATTTTTCTCTTATTCTATTTTATGTTTCGAACCGAATCCGATTATCCGATCAGCCAGTTGTACATTTCCTCGTACTGTTTTGCGGAGTTTGCCCAGGAGAAATCCTGTGCCATCGCGCGGTCGATCATCTTATTCCATTCGCGTTTTTTATCGTAGTAAATGCGCTCTGCGTACCGTACAGTGCCCATCATCTCATGTGCATTGTAGTTCGTGAAGCTGAAGCCTGTTCCCGTTCCCTCGTACTCGTTGTACGGTTCTACGGTGTCTTTCAGGCCGCCGGTCTCACGGACGATCGGAAGAGTTCCGTAGCGGAGGCTCATGAGCTGGGAGAGTCCGCATGGCTCGAAGAGGGACGGCATCAGGAAGGCATCGCAGGATGCGTAGATCTTATGCGACATTGCATCGGAATAATAGATGTTTGCCGAAACCTTCTTGTCGTACTTCCATGCGAAGTGGCGGAACATGTTCTCGTAGCGCTCCTCGCCGGTTCCAAGGATGACGAACTGTACGGCATCCTGGCACATTTCGTCCATCATGTAGCTGATCAGGTCGAAGCCTTTCTGGTCGGTCAGACGGGATACGATACCGATCATCATGGTCTTCGGATTGACCTCGAGTCCTAACTCCTCCTGCAGCGCCAGTTTGTTTTTCACTTTCTCTTTGCGGAAGTTCTTTGCATTGAAGTTCTTTGCAATCTGAGGATCCGTCTCCGGGTTCCACTCGTTGTAGTCGAGTCCGTTTACAATACCGCGCAGATCGTTCGCTCTTGCACACATCAGGCCGTCAAGTCCTTCGCCGTAGAACGGGGTCTGAATCTCCTGCGCGTATGTATTGCTTACCGTGGTAATGGCGTCGGCGTAAACCAGTCCGCCTTTTAAGTAGCTGGCGTCGCGTTTGAACTCCAGCTTATCCGGTGTAAAGTAGTAATCGGAAAGACCGGTGATGCTCTGAATCGTCTTGCGGTCCCAGATGCCCTGGAATTTCAGGTTGTGGATCGTCATGACGGTCTTGATTCCGCGGTAAAATTCATCTGCCTGGAATCTCTCATGCAGATAAACCGGAACGAGACCGGTCTGCCAGTCGTGGCAGTGAATGAGGTCCGGACGGAAGCCGATGGTCGGAAGAATGGAGAGAGCCGCTTTGCTGAAGTATGCGAATTTCTCGAGATCCCACGGCATGCCTGCGTACGGGGTGCTGCCTCCGAAATGCTCCTCATTGTCGATAAAGTAAAATTTGATGCCTTCATATTCCATCTCGAAAATGCCGACATACTGCTGTCTCCAGTTCAGATCCATGTAGAAGTTTGTCACATACTGCATCTGATTTTTAAACTGTTCTTTGATTCCTGCGTATTTTGGAATCACCACGCGCACATCAAAATACTCTTTCGGAAAATATTTCGGCAGAGAACCTACAACGTCCGCCAGACCTCCTGTTTTGATGAACGGTACACACTCTGAAGCCACGAACAAAATATTTTTCATGAAAAGAACCCTCCTGTAATTTCATGCTGATTATCGCATCTTTGTTTTTCTGTAATTCCTTTCTTTTGTCACGATCTTCGAAACGCGAAAGGATAATCAACGTCCTGTCTGTATTATACCGTACTTTGTCCAGAAAAAAAAGTCTAAACTTCTGTAATTTCTCTGTTTGTTCGGATTTTTTTGTTACTTTTTACTGATTTTTCAGTTCCAGACGGATTTTATCTGCAATTAATGCAATAAATTCTGAATTTGTCGGTTTTCCCTTGCGGTTATTCACGGTATAGCCGAACAGCTCGTCGATCGTATCCATTTTTCCGCGGCTCCATGCCACCTCAATCGCATGGCGGATGGCACGTTCCACACGGCTCGCCGTCGTCTGATGGCGTTTCGCGATGGTCGGATACAGAATCTTTGTAATGGAATTGAGCATCTCCGTGTCCTCGACGGAGAGCAGAATCGCGTCCCTCAGATACTGATACCCTTTGATGTGAGCCGGAACACCGATCTCGTGGATCATGTTCGTCACATCGATCTCCAGGCTGTTTTCCGGCGGACAGATCGGTTCTTTTCCCATGGTTCCGAAATTTCTCGGATGATATCTTCTTACTGCTGTCATTCCCCTCGTTGCTTTGATCCTGTTCAGAAGAGTTTCGTTGTCGAACGGTTTTAAGACGTAATAGTAAGCGCCGAGCCGGAACGCATCTTCGGTGATCCGCTCCTCTCCTACGGCGGAGACAACGATAAAGGCAGGTCGTTTTTTCAGATTTTTATCCTCATTGACTTTCTCCATTACAGTCAGACCATCCATCTTCGGCATGAAAATGTCAAGCAGTACGACGTCCGGCTCTTTGTCACGTATGATGCTGTAAATATCATTTCCGTTTCCGCTCTGCCCGATCAGTTCAAGCGTGTCATCCTGTTTTATCACGTTCCCAAGCATTTCCTGCATGCGTTCGTTATCATCTGCGATGGCAATGTTGATCTTTTCCATAAAGCTCTCCTTCACTGCAAAAACACATGGTTCCAGCGATTTCGCTGCGTCCTTTGTTATTTTCCAGCACACAGACATTATAATTTTATTTTTTCGTCTTTTCAATATATTTCCCGAAAAATTTTGAAAATTCGATCGACATTTTCCGTAAAAAATCGAAAGTTATCAACAAATTCATGCAAATAAGTCTGTTTTTTACGATTCTGCCGAAAGATTTTCTGTCGATCCCGTCCCGGTTTTATCGTCCTTTCAGCATATTTTCGGCAAAGACGCCGTATCCTTTTTCGGGATGATCGACGAAAACGTGGGTAACTGCGCCGATCAGCCTTCCGTTCTGAAGAACCGGGGAGCCGGAATTTCCCTGTACGATGCCGCCGGTCTTCTTAAGCAGCCGCTCGTCTGTGATTTCGAGCACAAAATTTTTGTTTGTATTGTCGCTTCCAAGGTCGATTTCGGTGATGACGGCGTCATACTCTTCTACGCTGTTTTCGACGCACATCCGCACCTTTGCCGGTCCCGTCTCGATTTCCTGTTTGTACGCAATTTCTGTCACGGTCAGCGGCAGAGTGCTGCTCTTTTTCTGGTCGAGAACGCCGCGGATACCGTAAATCGTGTTTTCCGCCACGGTTCCGATGCGGTTTTTCTCCTCGTAATGGATCACACCCTGCAGTTCTCCCGGGATGCCGGCTTTTCCCGGCACGACGGAGAGAATCTGTGTCAGGTAGAGCTCGCCGCCGTTTAACTGAAGCATTTTTCCGGTGTCCACATCACTGATTCCATGGCCCAGCGCCGCAAAGGTTCCGTCGGCTTCCACAAAGGTCAGCGTTCCGATTCCCTGCATATTGTCACGGACCCAGGCACCGAGGCGGTAGCTGCCGTCCTGGCTTTTCTGCGGTGTCACCTGCACTTCAATTGACTCACCGTCCCGAAGCACGGACAGGCAGATGGGCGAACCTTCGGATGCTTCCACGGCATCGATCAGCTCCTGTTTGGCACGGATGTTCTGTCCGTTCACTTTTGTAATATAATCTCCCTCGCGCAGAATATTTTCCGACGGCTGGCACACGGTTCCGTCGGCTGCGCGGATTTCGGCGGTCCGGATCACCATCACGCCGTCCGTCTCCATATAGATGCCGACCGGCGCGCCGCAGACCGCGACTTTCTGACGCTCTTCTTTGATTACACGGATTTTTTTGAGCGGAATTCCGGCGGCGGAACACTCTACGATCCTGTCATCGGCGGATTCTGCATCTGCTTCCTCGGTATCCTCTGAGATGGTCAGAAGCGGATGTTTTGTAAGCGGCTGGAACGGGTTTTTGCTGTTCTCGTCCACATACATCGTGTCCGGCAGGGACTCGCGCATGGCATCATAGCCCAAAAGAACGGCAAGGATCAGAAACAGCGCCGCCAGGGCCAGCAGGACTCTTCGGTATTTTTGTTTTCTCGTCATTTGCATTTCCATCCTTTCTGCTGCCCGCAAAAAAAGAGGGCAACCACGTTTTGTTTCGTGATTTCCCTCTTAGTATGCGGACTTCTTTTTATTTGAGTCTTGCAGATTTTTGTACCTGTGCCAATTCCTTCATCTCGCGGGCGTTCGCGAGAACGGAATCCGTAATTTTCGCGCCGCCGAGCATTCTTGCCAATTCTCTGACAGAATTTTCCCCGGATAACGGATGGATCGATGTGACCGTCTCATTTTCTTCGACATTTTTTTCGATTTCAAAATGCGAATCCGCCATCGCGGCAATCTGCGGCAGATGGGTAATACAGATGACCTGGTGGCGCTGCCCGATCTGTGCCATTTTTTCTGAAACCTTCTGTGCCGTTCTTCCGCTGATTCCGGTGTCAATCTCATCGAAAATCAGTGTTTCGGTTTCATCGCGGTCGGCGAGAATCGTCTTGATCGCGAGCATGATACGCGACAGTTCACCGCCGGATACGACTTTCGCGAGCGGGCGGATCGCTTCGCCCGGGTTTGTGGAAATTAAGAATTCCACAGCGTCGGTTCCGTTTTCGGTATAGCTTTTTGTCATTTCAAATGAAATTTCAAAGGCAACGTGCAGGAAATTCAGGTCGCGCAGTCCTTCGATGACCTGTGTTTCCAGCCGTTTTGCATATTTTCTGCGGATTTCGGACAGATTATGTGCGGCCGCATCCAGTTTCTTTTCTGTTTTCTGCAGTTTTTCCTGCAGTGCGGCGCGGCAGCTCTCAAAATTTTCCAGTTTTTCCAGTTTTTTCTGCTGCTCCTCGCGGTATGCGGCGATCTCTGCCATCGTCTTTCCGTACTTTGCTTTTAAACGGTTGATCTCATCGAGACGTTTTTCCGTCTCGTAATACTCTTCTTCCGAAAATGTCAGTTCAGACAGATACGCGGAAATTTCCCGGTTGAAATCGTTCAGCAGACCATCGATATCGGAGAGTGTCTGCGCCGGGCCGGCGAGGGCATCGTCGTACATCGCTGCCTGCTGCAGCTCCCGGATCGCGCGGCCGACCTGCTCCCCGGCGCTGTTCTCTGTGCCGTAGCCGGTGATCGTGTATACCGTCTGCAGAGACTCAGCAATTTTTTTCGCGTGTCCCATTTTCCGGTAGGCCGTTTCCAGCGCTTCGTCCTCGCCCTCTTTTAACTCCGCCTCATCGATCTCGCCGATCTCAAAGGCAAGGAATGCGGCTTCGCGCTTTCTCGCTTCCTCATCGAGCTCATATGCAGAAAGCTCTTTTCGGATACTCTTCCACTCCTGGTAAAGCGCCTGCACTTCCCGTTTTGCTTCTGCGGCATCTGTGCCTGCAAACGCATCGAGAATCGCAAGCTGCCGCTCCGGGTAGAGCAGCGACTGATGCTCGTGCTGGCCGTGAATATCGAGAAGAAGTGCGGCAAGAGCTTTTACCTGCGAAACATTGCACGCCTCCCCGTTGATGCGGCAGACGCTGCGGGCTCCGGTCATCTTTCTCGAAATGATAACCTGCCCCTCTTCCGCCTCGAGATCCATTTCTTTCAGCAGTTCCAGCACATGCGGATTTTCGGTTTCAAAGACCAGTTCCACCAGTGCACTCGCCTCTCCCGTCCGGATCATCTCGCGGGACATCTTTTTTCCAAGCGCCGCATTGATCGAACCGATCAGGATGGATTTTCCGGCTCCGGTTTCTCCGGTCAGTATATTCAGGCCCGGACCGAACTCCACTTCCGCTTCGTCGATCAGGGCCAGATTTTTTACGTGTAAATTTGTCAGCATTCTTTTCCTCCGGTGTCACACTTGCTGTCATCCTTTTGTGTCTTTTGAGGAACCGGGTGTTTCTTTAGAACTCTTCGCCCGTCTCCTCCATGCCGTCCACCATCTTTTTGAGACGTTCTGCTGCCACAAGCGCCGCGTCGTCGTCTCTTGCCACGCAGAGAATCGTATCGTCTCCGCCGATGCAGCCGACGATCTCGTTCCAGTTCATCTCGTCAAAAGCTGCTGCCGCCGCCATCGCCATTCCGGAAACGGTTTTGATGACCAGAATGTTTTTGGCGAGATCCACGGAAATAAACGCATCTTTTAAGACGCGCGCATAGCGGCTTCCCACCTCGGACGGTGCATTCTGCAGAACTGCATAGCGGCTTCCGCCGTTCTCTTTTGGAACCTTCGTCAGTTTGAGCTGGCGGATATCTCTCGAAATCGTCGCCTGTGTCACGGCAAAGCCGCTCTCCTCCAGCTTTTTCGCCAGCTCCTCCTGTGTTTCAATATCGTATTGATTAATTAATTTGATAATCTGTGCATGTCTCGCGATTTTCATTTTTCAAGCATCCTTCCCCAGTAACTATGTCTTAAATGTTTGCCATTTTTTTCCTCAATGTCTCCAGAAAACTGATGTTGCTGATCTTCACAATCAGAGTATCCCGTCTGGCTCTTTTGATGACGATCCGGTCGCCGGTTTTCATCGGGACGCGGGTGTCTCCGTCAAAGTATGCCATTCCCTGCTCGATGCCGCCGTCCCTCGACGGTCCGAGCTCCACCTCGATCACATCCTCCGCCGGGAAGACAATGCTTCTCGTATTCAGCGTGTGCGGAGCAAGCGGTGTCATCAGCATCAGGCTGGCTGACGGCGAGATGATCGGGCCGCCCGCGGAGAGGCTGTAGCCGGTCGAACCGGTCGGCGTCGCAATGATGATGCCGTCCGCACTGTAGGAATTTAAGAATTCCCCGTTGACGTAATTGTCAAACCGCACGACGCGCAGGTTTCCCTCGCGGGTGATCGTGATATCGTTGAGCGCCGCATCCTCTGCAATCAGCTTTCCTTCCCGGTAAATCGCACCGGAGAGCATCATGCGGTGCTCGATCGTGTACTCATCTGCCATCAGGTGGTCCAATGCAGAATACAGCGTATCGCGGTCAATTTCCGCAAGATATCCGAGCGTGCCGAGGTTGATGCCGAGCAGCGGAATCTGCAGTTCCACGACGTCGCCCGCCGCCTGCAGCAGCGTTCCGTCGCCGCCGAGCACCAGAATGCCGTCGATGTCGTCCGGAACCTTTGCCGGGTCTGTATAGTGATATTTTTCCCCTTTTTCGCTGTTATCGCAGAGAAGACACGTTTTTCCGCGTTCCTCCAGATATTGCCTGATCTGGTCTGTCACGGTAAGATCCGGGTCTTTTGCTCTGTTTGTGATCAGGTAAAATCGCTCCATATGATGCTCCTTTTACTTATCCAGTGTAT
>CAVBNJ010000049.1:0-11940 GCA_963596755.1 bacterium | reverse complement strand
AATTGCACTTGTCATGATTGCAACGTACTGTCTGTTTTCGGCGGGAAGTATTGCGTTCCTGAAAATTCTGAAGAAAAACAAAAGTTATTATTATCAGGCGCGCCACTTTACGAGCATTTCCGGCATGCTGTACCGGATGAAACAGAATGCCGTCGGCCTTGCCAATATCTGTATCCTCTCGACCGGTGTGCTTCTGGTCATCTCGATCAGCACCTGTCTGTGGACGGGGCTCGAGGAGGTAACCCGTACGAGATTCCCGCATCAGATTTCGATTGAGGCAAATTCCGGCATCAGCAGTCTTCTGCAGAATGCCGATCCGGTCAGCCAGGAGACCATCACGGAAGTAAAAGACCGTGTGGATCAGTATCTGGAAGAAAAACAGGTAAAGAAACAGTATGAAAGCAATATGCGCTACTACGCGATGCTCATCGGAATGGACAGAAATAAAGTGGAAACAGCGCAGTCGGAGAATATACTGCTGTATATCATGGAAGAATCGGTGTACGAACAGGTGACCGGCGAACAGGTAGATTTAGAGCCTGGGCAGGCGCTGGTATTTCAGAAAAAAGGGGACTTTGGATACGATACGATTGAGCTGGGTACGCAGACATACGAGGTGAAAAAGTGGCAGACCGATAAAAAATCGTATGTGCTGGATGAGAAGAATCAGGCGTATGAACCAATGACAGTGGTTGTCCGGAACAGCGAAGCAAAAGCGGCCTATGCGGCAGTGCAGGGCAGCGAGCCGGAAGGCTACAGCTGGGAATATGTTCTGGATCTTGATGAGGATGCCAGTGTGCAGACTGCAGTTGGAAACGACATTGAGAAAATTTTTGAGGAAACTTCCTGCAATGGATGGGTGGAAGTGCGCGAAAAGGAGCGCAGTACGGTGTACAGCCTGTACGGTTCCCTTCTGTTTTTCGGCGTCTTCGTCGGCGCACTGTTCCTGATGGGAGCTGTTATGATCATCTATTACAAACAGGTTTCCGAAGGCTTCGATGACCGAAAACGTTTTCAGATTATGCAGAAGGTCGGCATGAGCCGCAAAGAAATCCGCCAGACGATCCAGTCCCAGGTGGTGACGGTATTTTTCCTGCCGCTTGTGGTGGCAGTGATCCACACGATGGCGGCCTTCCCGTTCACGAAGCGCATCATGGCGCTGATGAATTTTCCGGACAGTAACATGTTCCTCATGGCAACAGGGCTGACGATCGCGGCATTTACAGTAGTTTACCTGATTGTCTATGTGCTGACGGCGCGGGCGTATTACAAAATTGTGGAATAACAGGCACGCGGATATGTACTTTTTTCGATACATAGAGGCGGGTTTGAAAAAAACTTAACGAAATCAAAAAACATCCGATGCAGAAATTTTACGCTGCATCGGATGCTTTTCGCGAGCAACGAGCCAAAGTTCGTGCTTGCACGAAACCTTGGCGACTGCCGCGATAACTTGAGAAACTCGCAAAGCGTGTTTCTCAAGTTGCCCTATTTGTAAATGCCGTTGACGGTAACTTTGAAAAGTGCCTCTTTTCCGTTAAGCTCGTCTTTTCCATAGTCCTCCGGGAAGGTGACGGTTACGTCCACGCTGTCGCCCGGGTGATGGCCGATGAGTTGTTCTTCAAAGTCATCGATATAAGTGTGGGAACCGATTACAAGATCGGCACCGTTGCCTTCTGTGTTTCCGCCCTGGAATTCCACGCCGTCAATCGAACCGACATAGTCGATATTGACCGTATCGCCGTCCTCAATGGTGAGGGAAGTGTCGGTCTGCAAAGAGGCAGAAGCCGAAGAGGAGGCGGATGAAGTGGATGTGGCCGATGATGCGCTTTCCGACGAGATTCGTTTGGAATCCATCACACTGGCGATGATAAGGACTACGATCACAACAATAATCAGCATCGGTCCGGCATAGCTCCAGACTTTTTTGCGCTGTGCCGCTTTTGCCTCATGCTCCCGCTCTTTTGCCCGCCGCTCCTGAGCGGCTTTTCTGTTTTCTTTCTTCATAAAATAAACTCTCCTTTACGTTTTTACGATCGCAATCGTATTTGATAATAAGGAGCATATCATAAAAGTATGGCAAAAGTGTGAAAAAAATAACATGATCCGACATTGTAAATTATCAAAAATGACGATATAATGAGTGCAAGTGAGCTAAATGAAAATTTATTTTCATTTGGCGAACGACGAATGGCGCTTACGCGGAAGCGTAAGATAATGAGTGCAAGTGAGAAAAAGTTACGAGTAAGGGGATGATTAGGATGGATGAATGGAATGTTTTCAGGACGACAGCATCCGAACAAAAACGTCTCCAGACAGCACTTTCGGGCTACTTTGAAGCAACAGAACTGCCGAAAGAGCAAAGGTCTGCCTATGCCACATACTTGCAGAAAAGAATCCGTCCCGCAGTTGAAACACTGATCCGAGAGGATAACTTTCTAAAACTGGAAAGCATTCTGCAAACCGGTTGGCTGTCCGCCGCCGACCGAAAACGTTTTCTCAACTTCGCCGCCGACCAGCAGAAATGGGAAGCCTTCCGCATTCTCCTAAACCGGAACCAACCGTATCCGATGCAGAAGAATACGGAAAGCAGAGACATGCAGGCGATTCACCTTTTTGAAGAAGCCCGCAGAACCTTATGCTGGTGCTGCCCAGAGCTTGGTGAAGCACTTCTCACCTTCTGCCATCAGCCGTCCGACACCATAGAGACGATCGAATCCGATGGTCAGACGATCTATTTCCAGCCGGATTACGTCATCCGCCGCTGCACAGAAGATCCGTCCTTTCTCATACGCGGCTATCTGCAGCTGTTGCTTCAATGCATCCAACGTTTCGGCCCGGAAGAGATACATACGCAGAAAACCAAAACACTGCATTCAGAACCAGAAGAGGTGCCTGCCATTCCCTGGCTTTTGGAAACGGCAGAACCGCAGCGCACCGATGAATTCCAGCGGATCTGGGCAAAAGCCGCCCGCGGGATCAAAGAACTGGAAAATTTGTACGGAACCGGCGGCCCCCGGCGCGGCCAGAACCGCGGCGGAAAAAAAGAAACCCTGTCGGAGATCGAAAAAAGAGCCTTCGATTACCGCCGCTTTCTAAAACAGTTCACCGTCACCCGCGAGGAACTGGAACTGGATCTCGACAGCTTCGACCCGGTCGCCTACCATTACGGCCTTGCCCATTACGGAAATCTCCCGTTCATCGAGCCGCCGGAGACACGCGAGGGAAACCGCCTCGAAGAACTGGTCATCGCAATCGACACCTCCGGTTCCTGTAAAAAAGAAACCGTGGCAAAATTCCTCGGTGAGACACGGGCGATTCTCGAAGAAAAAGAAAATTTTTTCAAAAAATGGAACGTCTGCCTGATCCAGTGTGACAGCTTCGTGCAGGACGTCACAATGATCCATTCTCCGAAAGAATGGGAGACCTACCGCGAACAGATCACGATTCAGGGCAGAGGCGGAACCGACTTCCGGCCGGTGTTTGAAAAAGTAGAAGAGCTGCGGAAAACTCACGTGTTCCGAGATTTAAAAGCCCTGATTTACTTCACAGACGGCGACGGCATCTATCCGGAGAAAAGGCCGGACTACGAAACCGCATTCGTTTTCGTAAAGCAGACCGACAAAATGGATCTCGTTCCGAAGTGGGCAAAAAAACTGCTGGCGGAATAATTGGAACAGGGAATAATGGGAGACATCCTATGAATATACAAGAAGCAAAAGAGACAATCGAACAGGCACTGCAGGCATACTTTGCACGGGATAACGAAGGCTTTCCTCTGGTTCCGCTCCGCCAGCAGCGCCCGATTCTTCTGATCGGCCCGCCGGGCATCGGAAAAACGGCGATTATGGAGCAGATCGCGAAAGAGTGCAGCGTCGGCCTGGTCGCCTACACGATGACACATCACACGCGCCAGAGCGCCATGGGCCTGCCGGAGATCTGCACGCGAGAAATCGAAGGAAAAACGGTTCATACCACAGAGTACACGATGAGCGAGATCATCGCTTCAATCTACGACTGCATGGAGCGGACCGGAAAGAAGCAGGGTATCCTGTTTCTGGACGAAATCAACTGCGTCTCCGAGACACTCGCCCCGGTGATGCTGCAGCTATTGCAGGACAAAAAATTCGGCAACCAGCGCATCCCTGATGACTGGCTGATCGTGGCAGCGGGAAATCCGCCGGAATACAACAAATCCGTGCGGGAGTTCGATGTGGCAACGCTGGACCGTGTGCGGAAAATTGAGGTAGCTCCCGATCTTTCCGCATGGCTTTCCTACGCGGAACAGAAGCAGATCCACGGCGCTGTGACAACGTACCTTACCGCACACAGCGATCATTTTTATTCCGTCTCGCAGGAAGCAGATGAAAAGCATTTTGTGACAGCGCGCGGCTGGGAAGACCTGTCGGCGGTGCTGAAAAGTTACGAAATCCTCCATTTTCCCGTCGATGAAGCGCTGATCGGACAGTATCTGCAGGAGAAAAAGACGGCAGAAGAGTTCGGTTCCTGCTATCGGATTTATGAAAAATACGGACGGGATTACGGCGTGGAAGAAATTCTTTCCGGCCGGCTTTCGAAAGAAGAGATGGCAGAAAAACAGCAGATGGCGTCAAACGGTTCCGCCGAAGAACGGTCCGTACTTCTTTCTCTGTTTCACGCGGCACTGCAGACGGAAGCATCTGCCTGCCAAAAGCAGGAGCGCGCGGCAAAAGAGCTCTCTGAGTGCTTCCGCCAGTTTACCGGGCTTTGCCGGCAGAAAAAAGAGGAAACATACGCATCCTGGCTGCAGCAGAAAGAGCAGGGCTTTGCGGTGTGCCAAAAGCAGGGCCTTTTGAAACAGGAAGAGGAAGAGACGAATGCGCGGGTCTTCCGAAAACTGAAAAAACTGGAGGAGACGGCAAAAAAATGCCGCAGAACCACCACGGATCAGATAACAGAGCTTTTTGAAACGGTCTGTGAACTGGAACAGGAAAAAGCGCAGAAAGAAACAAAGAACATAAAACAGCAGATCCGCCGTGCTGCCGCTTTTCTGCAGGCCAGCTTTCCAGGCGGAGCAGAAAATGTGCTCTTTGAGGCAAATCTGGCGAGGAGTTCTGCGCTGCGGCCTTTTCTGATTGAGGAAAAGCTGGAGGAAGAAAGACGGGAAGGAGAATAAAATGAACTATAAAATGATTCTGCAGTACGACGGCACACGCTACAACGGCTGGCAGAAGCAGGGAAATACAGACAACACGATTCAGGGCAAGCTTGAAACGCTGTTGTCCCGGATTGCCGGTTCCCCGGTGGAAGTCCACGGTGCGGGCAGAACCGATGCCGGTGTCCATGCGGCGGGACAGGTCGCAAATGCAAAGTTCCACACAGAGTTATCCGATACGGAACTTCTGCAGACGATCAACCATTATCTGCCGGAGGACATCGAGGTCACGAACCTTACGCGGATGCCGGAGCGGTTTCACAGCCGTCTGAATGCGGTGGACAAAACATACGAATACCGCATGGCGCTGGACGGACAAAAGCATGTCTTCGAGCGGAAATACCTCTATTTCCCGGAAGCGCCGCTCAATGTCGATCAAATGAAAGAAGCCGCAGAGGCCTTCATCGGAACGTACGATTTCAAAAGCTTCTGTGCCAACAAACGCATGAAAAAATCAACTGTGCGAACCATCACCGCCATTGATTTCCGCGAGGAAAACGGCATTCTGACGATTTCCTACACCGGAACTGGATTCCTCTATCACATGGTGCGGATCCTGACCGGAACACTCGTCGAAGTGGGAATGGGAAAACGGGAGGTATCGTCGATGGCGGAAATTCTGGAAGCAAAGAACCGCGAATGCGCCGGATTTTTAGCCCCGGCGGCCGGACTTTTATTAAAAGAAGTCCGATATGAAGAGCAATGATTAGCCCGTAAAAAGGCTGTGAATTGATAAATGCAACATAGAAAAGAGAAAGGATGAGGTGAAAAGCATGTTTCAGAAGAAAAGAAATACTTTTCATGGCGGCGTTCACCCGTATGAGGGAAAAGAACTCTCCAAGGACAAACCGATTGCCAAAGCGCAGCCGGGAAAACTACTGTATTATGCCGTGTCGCAGCACATCGGCGCGCCTGCCGCACCGATCGTACAAAAAGGCGATCACGTAAAGGCGGGACAGAAAATTGCGGAGGCGGGAGGCTTTGTATCGGCTCCGGTTTACGCATCCGTTTCCGGTACCGTAAAAGGAATCGAGAAAAAGACATCCGCAGCCGGTTCGCCGGTAGACTGCATCGTCGTGGAAAACGACGGACTGTATGAAAAAGAAGTGTTTGAGGAGTGCCCGCAATGGGAAAAACTCGACGCCGATACGATCCGGAACAAAATCAAAGAGGCCGGAATCGTCGGAATGGGAGGCGCTGGTTTCCCGACACACGTCAAAGTATCCCCGAAAGATCCGTCCGCGATCGACCACATTCTCGTCAACGGCGCAGAGTGCGAGCCGTATCTGACGAGCGATTACCGCAGAATGCTCGAAGAGCCGGAAAAGGTGATCGGAGGCTTAAAAGTCATGCTGCATATGTTCCCGAAAGCAAAGGGAGTCATCTGCATCGAGGACAACAAACCGGACTGTATCGCGAAATTCCGCGAGCTGGTGCTTCCGGCGGACAACATTGAGGTTCTGGAACTCAAAACGAAATACCCGCAGGGCGCCGAGCGTATGCTGATCTATGCAGCAACGGGACGCAAGGTCAATTCCTCCATGCTGCCGGCAGATGCAGGCTGTATCGTGGACAATATCGACACTGTAACCGCCATTTACCAGGCAGTACGCTTCGGTGAGCCGCTGATGAGCCGTATCGTCACCGTGACGGGAGATGCGGCACAGAATCCGTGCAACTTTGAAGTGCCGGTCGGCATGCTCTTATCCGAACTTCTGGAGCAGGCAGGCGGCCTGAAGAATGAGGCAGCCAAGATCATCTGCGGCGGTCCGATGATGGGAAGAGCCCTGTTTACGATGGATGTTCCTGTCACCAAGACAACATCTGCACTGACCTGCCTCACAGAGGATGAAGTATCTGCCTTGGCACCGTCTGCCTGCATCAACTGCGGCCGCTGCGTTTCAGTCTGTCCAGGCCAGGTTCTTCCGGCCCGCCTTTCCGTTTTTGCGGAGCACGGCGAGGAAGAGAAGTTCCTGAAATACGGCGGAATGGAGTGCTGCGAATGCGGCTGCTGTTCCTTTATCTGCCCGGCAAGACGACCGCTGACGCAGGAGATCAGCTCGATGCGTAAAGTGCTTCTGGCAAAGAGAAAGAAGAAATAGGGGGACCTTACATATGAATGGATTATTACACGTATCATCTTCCCCGCACGCACGGTCCAAGGTAACGACGGACAAAATCATGTTTGCCGTCCTGCTTGCCCTTGCCCCGGCAGCCTGCGTGGGAATCTGGAATTTCGGCCTGCGGGCACTGCTCTTAATTGTGATTTCGATGGCAGTCTGTCCCCTGACGGAATATCTGTATGAAAAAGGAATGAAAAAACCGGTGACGATTGCCGACGGCAGTGCACTGGTAACCGGTCTTCTGCTGGCAATGAACATGCCGGTACAGGCTCCGCTTTGGATGCCGGTGATCGGCGGCGTGTTTGCGATTCTTGTCGTAAAACAGCTCTTCGGCGGCCTTGGCCAGAACTTTATGAACCCGGCACTTGCAGGAAGATGCTTCCTTCTGATTTCCTTCCCGGGCCATATGACGAACTTTGCCGCTCCGGCAGCCGCACATCTGGTGGATACCGTATCTGGTGCGACACCGCTTGCTGCAGCAAAAGCAGGAGAGCAGGTGAATCTGCTGTCCATGTTCCTCGGAAATACGACAGGAACCATCGGCGAGACTTCCGCACTTGCCCTTCTGATCGGCGGAATCTTCCTGGTATGCATCCATGTGATTGATCTCAACATTCCGTTGATCTACATCGGAACAGAGCTTTTATTCGCCCTGATTTTCGGCGGCCACGGATTTGACATCAATTTCCTTGGCGCACATCTCTTCGGCGGCGGTCTGATGCTCGGCGCATGGTTCATGGCAACCGATTACGTCACACGGCCGATCACAAAGAAGGGACAGTACATTTACGCCGTTATTTTAGGTCTCCTGACCGGCGTATTCCGTATCTTTGGAAATTCGGCAGAGGGAGTTTCCTATGCCATCATCTTTACCAACCTTCTGGTTCCGCTCATTGAGCGTGTGACTGTGCCGGTTGGATTCGGAAGAGGAGGCAAGAAAAAAGCATGAATAAGATTGTAAAAAATGCACTGATTCTTGCGGCGATCACACTGATTGCCGGACTGCTTCTCGGTGCGGCACATCAGGTAACCCTGGAGCCGATTCAGAAGCAGCAAGAGAAAGAAAAACAGGAATCCTGCCAGAACGTATTCCCGGAGGCAGCTTCCTTTGAAGAAGTAACGATGAGCGATGCAGAAAAGGCAGAGCTTGCGGCAGCACTGATTGGCCACGATTTTAATGCGCAGACGATCGACGAGCTGCTGCTCGCAAAAGACGCATCCGGCGCGACGATCGGTCTGGTTGAGATCATCTCCACGACGGAAGGCTATGGCGGCGGCATGCAGTTCTCAATGGGAATTGGATCGGACGGAACGACAAAAGGAATTTCCTTCCTGTCACTTTCCGAGACAGCCGGACTTGGTATGCGTGCTGACACAGATGCTTTCAAAAATCAGTTCAAGGATAAAAAAGTAGAAGCATTTGCCTACACAAAATCCGGCGCATCCGCGGATGATGAAATCGACGCATTAAGCGGAGCAACCCTGACGACGAACGCTGTGACAAACGGTGTCAATGCAGGAATCTGCTGCTTTAATTACTGTAACGAATCCGGTCTTCTTTCCGGAGAGGGAGGAAACTCATGAGAAAAGACACGCCGCTGGAACGGCTTTATAACGGAATTATAAAAGAAAACCCGACCTTCGTCATGATGCTGGGTATGTGTCCGACGCTTGCGGTTACGACCTCGGCAAAGAACGGTATCGGTATGGGTCTTGCGACGATGGTGATCCTGACCGCATCCAACCTGATGATTTCCCTGCTTCGGAAAATCATTCCGGACGGCGTGCGTATGCCGGCGTACATCGTTGTCGTAGCATCGTTTGTAACCATTGTAGAATTTTTAATGGAAGGTTTTATCCCGGCACTCTATTCCGCACTTGGCATCTACATCCCGCTGATCGTTGTAAACTGTATCATTCTGGGACGTGCCGAGGCGTACGCCGGAAAACACGGTCCGATCCCGTCGCTGTTTGACGGTATCGGCATGGGCCTTGGTTTTACTGTCGGCCTGACCCTGATCGGTATGTTCCGTGAGCTGATCGGAGCCGGAACCCTGTTTGATATCCAGGTAATGCCGAGCGCTTACGAACCAATCAACATCTTCATCATGGCACCGGGAGCCTTCCTCGTGCTGGCGATGCTGGTTGCAGTGCAGAACCGCATCAAACGTCAGAAATCAGAGAAAACCGGAAAACCGGCAGTGCCATCAGAAGAGACCGGCTGTATGGCATGCGCCAATAAGGCATACTGCCAGGCTGTCAAAGGAAAGGAGGAAGCAAAATGAAAGAACTGATTTTAATTGCCATCGGTGCTGCGCTGGTCAACAACGTTGTCTTAAGCCAGTTCCTCGGCATTTGTGCTTTCCTCGGTGTTTCCAAAAAGATGGACACGGCGGCCGGCATGGGCGGAGCGGTTGTTTTCGTCCTCACGATTTCCTCGTTTGTGACCAGTCTGATCTACAAATTTATCCTGGCTCCGGCTGATCTCGATTACCTGAAAACAATCGTTTTTATTCTCGTCATCGCGGCGCTGGTACAGCTCGTTGAGATGTTCCTGAAAAAGACGATGCCGTCTCTGTACCGTGCCCTCGGCGTTTATCTGCCGCTGATCACGACGAACTGTGCCGTGCTCGGTGTGGCACTCATCAACGTACAGAAGGATTACACAATTCTGCAGGGTACAGTTTACGGTCTTGCAACTGCAGTCGGATTTACAATTGCCATGGTGCTGATGGCCGGCCTGCGGGAAAAGATGGAGTACAACGATATCCCGGAGTCATTCAAAGGAATGCCGATCGTTCTTCTGACGGCAATGCTGATGTCGATGGCATTTATGGGATTTTCCGGAATGATCTAGGAGGAAGAAAGAGATGAATGGTATTTTAGCAGCCACCCTGATGGTGGGCGGAACCGGTCTCCTGATAGGTATTCTCTTAGGAATCGCCGGAAAGAAGTTTTATGTGGAAGTAGATGAGCGCGAGACGAAGGTCCGTGAAGCGCTGCCGGGCAACAACTGCGGCGGCTGCGGCTATCCGGGCTGTGACGGCGCGGCAGCTGCAGTCGTAAAGGGTGAGGCACCGATTTCGGTCTGTCCGGTCGGCGGTGCACCGGTTGCAGCGGCCATCGGAGCCATCATGGGACAGGAAGCCGGTGCGCAGGAGCGAAAAAAAGCAGTTGTACGGTGTGCTGGTACGTGTGAAGTTGCAAAGAATAAATATGAGTACACAGGTGCAAGAGACTGTTCTTACGCTGGTTTTGTGCCGGGGGGCGGTCCGAAGAGCTGCGGAAACGGATGTCTTGGTTTTGGAAACTGTGTGAAGGCATGTAAGTTCGATGCGATCCACATCGAAAACGGTATTGCTGTTGTGGACGGCGAAGCGTGCAAGGCCTGCGGTGCCTGCGTGAAAGCATGTCCGAGAAATCTGATCGATCTGATTCCGTATGAACAGAAGATCACGGTAAAATGCCGCTCAACCGAGAAGGGCAAAGCGGTGATGGCAGCGTGTGAGATCGGCTGTATCGGATGTAAGAAGTGCGAGAAAAACTGTCCGTCGGATGCAATCCATGTTGTGGACCAGCGCGCCGAGATCGACCCGGCAAAATGTACGGGCTGCGGCCTCTGCGCGGAGAACTGCCCGCGGAAGTGCATTATCGTGGAGAAATAAAAAATCGATTTGAGAAATTCCATGCTGTGGGAGGAGACTTCTGCGGCGTGGAATTTTTGTTTTTGCCGAGAGACCATGTTAGCCACTGCCGGGGTTGGCTGGCTTGACTTGAATTTGGGAAAATGATAGACTAAAAGACAGAAAACGAGGGGCGAAAAGTCAAATAAATATAGAACAGCAGAAAGGATGGGCAAAAGTATGACAATGACGATGGATGAACTGATGAAGGTGCTGGATATGCAGGAGGAGATTCTGCAGTTTACGCATTTTACAAATGCAGATGCATGGGAACTGGGAACGATGATCCTGATGGAGGCAAGACGGCGCGGGGCGCAGATTGGTATTATGATCCGCAGAAGCAACGGAGAAGTGTTATTCCAGTATTGTGACAACGGAATCACACCGCACAATGTAGAGCTGATGAGACGGAAGAGCAATTCCGTTCTCCTGACGGAGCGGAGCTCGCTGCAGCTCTACATGGCAGCAACAAATGCACCGGAGAGCGTCAAACAGATGGTGCTGGACCCGAAAGAATACGCCATGCTGGGCGGCGGCTTCCCGATCTGTGTGGAAGAAGTCGGCGTAGTCGCAACCGTAGCCGTCTCCGGCATGGGACAGGTTTCCGATCATGATGTGATTGTGAAGTGCATCAGCAAATACCTCCATATCGATGAAGTGCCGAGAATCAGAACTGTATAAAATTGAATATGGAAATAAAAGCATCCCCCGTGAGCGGCAGCGAGGGCACTGAAAAACTTAGGAGTTTTGAATTAAATTTTTAAAGGTATAAGAAATCCACCAGTCTCAAATCAAGTTCTGGTGGATTTTCTGAATTCTATTTGCCTGAATTACATTGTTATATCTGCTCATTTTTCACTCATTAGTTTTAGGATTCTCTTAAGGTTTACTGCAAATATAGTCATGGCTCCCTGCATTTCCATGCCAATAAGACCTGATG
>CAVBNJ010000048.1:0-11974 GCA_963596755.1 bacterium | reverse complement strand
CAAGTTCTATTCTGTAGATAAATACGACATCGACGGTGTATTCACCTTAGATGCAAAAAAATATTATACTAATGTAAGTGTAATCGCCGGAGAGGGTACTGTAAACGGTATTCCGGTTAAAAAAGGTACTCACTTTATTATTCCGGCTAATTTTAACGGATGCAGATTTGAAGGAAAAATGTCTGTCATCTGTTCGAATCCAGAAGCATAAGAGAGGAGAAAAGTACAATGAGACTGGGAGCATTAGAGGCAGGCGGAACAAAGATGGTCTGCGCAATCGGAAACGCAAATGGAGAAATCTACGAGAGAATTTCTATCCCGACCGAGACACCGGAAATTACCGTTCCGAAAATGATTGAGTATTTCAAAGAGAAAGACATTCAGGCACTGGGAATCGGCTGCTTTGGACCGATCGACCTGAACAGAAAATCCGAAACATATGGTTACATCACCACAACTCCGAAATTAGCATGGAAGAACTACAACATCGTAGGCGCTTTCGCAGATGCACTGGAGATCCCGGTTGGATTTGATACCGACGTAAACGGATCTGCACTGGGAGAGGCTACCTGGGGAATCACCAAAGGCCTGGACAACAGCATCTACATCACCATCGGAACCGGCGTTGGAATGGGTATTATCTCCAACGGCAAGCTGCTGCACGGCATGCTTCATCCGGAAGGCGGCCACGTTCTGCTGACCAAACATCCGAAAGATACTTACGGCGGAAAATGCCCGTACCACAGCAACTGCCTTGAGGGTCTGGCTGCAGGTCCTGCTATCGAAGCACGCTGGGGCAAAAAAGGTATTGAGCTGGCAGACAAGAAAGAGGTATGGGAGCTTGAGGCCTACTATATCGGACAGGCTCTCGTAGACTGCATCATGCTGCTCTCCCCGCAGAGAATCGTTCTGGGCGGAGGCGTTATGCATCAGGAGCATATGATGCCGCTCGTAAGAGAAGAAGTCAGAAAACAGCTGAACGGCTATCTTGTAACAAAAGAACTCGAAGATCTCGACAGCTACATCGTACTCCCGAGCCTGAACGACAATCAGGGTATCATGGGTGCGCTGAAACTGGCTGTAGATGAGCTGGCAATGCAGTAACGTGTCGGAAACTTCGAAAAATTTCACCTACATCGTGGAATGCAGCGACGGAACGCTCTATACCGGGTGGACAAACAATCTCGAGCATCGCATTCAGACGCACAATGCGGGAAAAGGTGCCAAATACACCAAGAGCCGGAGACCGGTAAAACTGGTGTACTTCGAGACGTATCCCTCCAAAGAAGAGGCGATGCGGCGGGAGTGGGAGATTAAGCAGCTTTCGCGGGAAGAGAAGTGTAAGCTGATCAGGGCGAAATAGAAATACAAAAACAAAAAACAAAAAACAGACTTTCCAGGTGCACAGGGATGTGCGGACGGAAAGTCTGTTTTTTGTACAGCTTTTTTTGATACACAGGGAGCAGTCGTTTAGTTCAGTTTAATGTTCTTGAACAGGGATCCCTGTGTTGTTGTTACTTCTTCGGTCTCCGGAAGTTCGATGACTTCTTCCTGGATTTCTTCAGCTGCGACATCATCGAGTGCCTTCATGGAAAGGCTGAGTTTGCCGTCTTTGATGGCGATGACTTTTACTTTGACTTTATCGCCGACTGCCAGGACTGCGGATGGATGTTTGATTCGTTTGGCGCAGATCTGGGAGATGTGGACGAGGCCGGAGAGGCCGTTTCCGAGGCTGACGAATGCGCCGTATGGCTGCAGGCTCTCAACGGTTCCTTCGGTTACGAGGCCGACTTCTACGTTGGAGATTTTCTCTTTGCGCTCTTCGTCTGCTTTTTCGCGGAGAATTTCGCGTGCGGAGAGGATCAGGCGGTCTTTTTCTTTGTCGAGATCAAAAACCTGTACCTGAATGTCTTTGTTTAAGTATTCGTTCAGATCTTCTACGTAGTTTAAAGCAAGTTTGGAAGCCGGGATGAAGCCGCGGATTCCCTCAACGTAGGCGATGACACCGGCGTTTACGATGCCTTTTACTTTGACATCGAGTACGGTTTTCTCTTCTTTGTACTGAGCGAGTTTTTCCCATGCGAGGATATCGTTTGCCTCTGCGCGGGAGAGGAGGATGTTGCCGTGACCGTCATCTTTGCGAATGACAGTTGCGGTGATTTCGTCGCCGACCTGAACGGCGTCTTTCAGAGAGAAGCCAGGCTCGTTGCTGAAGTCCTCGGCGCGGATGACACCCTCTGCGTAGTATTTCAGATCGAGAATCACCTCTTTTTCATCTACGGAGATGACAGTTCCGGTGAGCATGTCGCCTTCCTCGATTTTTTTGAAGGAAGCTTCCAGCTCTGCGGAAAAGTCATCCATGGTTAATTTTTCTTCTGACATAATGAAACACCCCTTTTTCGTAAGAATAACAGGAAAACGAGAGGAAAATTGTGGATTTTCGAAAAAATCGGGCTTATTTTCACTCGTTTTTCTATCTGCGTTTATCTTAACATAAAAGATTTTCTTTGACCAGATCAAAAAAGGATGGTAAGATGTGTGTAGTCGTTACAAAAAAAGAAGCAAAATTACCGAGACGAACTTGTTGTATGCAATAAACATACAGAAGGGAGGAGAATGATTATGAAAGCAAATTCAAGAGTTTATGTAATTGGACATAAAAATCCGGATACGGATTCGATCTGCTCGGCGATTGCCTATGCGGATATTAAAAACAGAACGGATAAGAGCAAAACATACGTGGCGCGGCGTGCCGGTCAGATCAATGAAGAGACAGAGTATGTGCTGAAACGCTTCGGTGTTCGTGCACCGGGTTACCTGCCGAATGCGGGAACACAGGTGAAGGAAATTGAAATTCATGAGGTGCCGAGCGTGCCGGGTTCCATTTCCGTGAAAAAAGCGTATTCCATGATGAAAAATAACAACGTAGTTACACTGCCGATTACCTCACCGGAAAACGACCTGCAGGGCGTTATTACGGTCAGCGATATCGCAGAATCCTATATGGATTCCTACGACAGCCATGTCATGTCCCTGGCGAGAACACAGTACCGCAGCATGGCGGAGACACTGGACGGTTCCGTCATCGTTGGAAATGAGCATGGCTATTTTATCCGCGGAAAAGTCGTTGTCGGCGCATTCCACCCGGATACGATGGAGAACTATATTGAAAAAGACGACCTGGTCATCCTTGGAAACCGTGCGGAGGATCAGCTCTGCGCGATCGAGATGGATGCAAGCTGCATCATCGTCGGACTGGGCGCGAAGGTGACAAAGACGATTCAGAAATTCGCGGAGGAAAAATGCTGTGTGATCATCAGCAGTCCGCATGATACGTACACGATTGCGCGTCTTATCAACCAGAGTATTCCGGTTAAATATCTGATGCGCAGAAGCAATCTGATCACGTTTACGACCGAGGACTTCCTGGATGACATCAAAGAGGTCATGAAAAACCAGAGACACCGCGATTTCCCGATTCTGAACAAGAAAGGAAAATACGTGGGAACGATTTCACGCCGAAACCTGATCGGAAATGCAGGAAAGAAACTGATTCTCGTCGATCACAATGAGGAATCGCAGGCGGTCGATAACGTCAAAGAGGCGGAGATTCTCGAGATCATCGACCATCACCGTCTTGGTTCTCTGGAGACGATGGCGCCGGTTATGTTCCGCAATGAGCCTGTGGGATGCACGGGAACCATTATGTATGAAATTTATAAGGAAAAAGAGCTGGAGATCGCGCCGAACATCGCAGGACTGCTGTGCGCAGCCATCATTTCCGATACGCTGATGTTCCGGTCGCCGACGTGTACATTCCTTGACAAAGCGGCAGCAGAGGCATTGGCGGAAATTGCAGGCATCAGCATTCCGGAGTTTGCGTCCGAGATGTTCCGCGCGGGAAGCAATCTGAAGGACAAATCGCCGGAGGAAATCTTCTATCAGGACTTCAAGAAGTTCATCATGGGAGATGTTACGTTCGGTGTCGGCCAGATCACTTCTCTCGATGCAGGCGAGCTGGAATCCATCAAGGCACAGCTTCTGCCGCAGATGAAGAGCGAGTGCGGAAAACACGGCATTCAGATGGTATTCTTCATGCTGACCAATATTATAGAAGAATCGACCGAGCTTCTGTATTATGGAAGCGGGGCAAAAGAAGTCATTGAGAAAGCCTTTGAGGATGTTCCGGTCAACGAGGTAAGCTGCGAGCTGAAGGGCGTCGTATCGAGAAAGAAACAGCTGATCCCGGCGTTTATGATGGCGCTGCAGAATCAGTAAAAAACAGAAAAAATGAAAAAGCGTGGTTTCAGATCCAGAACAGATCCGGGGCACGCTTTTTTCGATCATAAGAGAGCAAAAAAGAGGAGAGAAGAAAAATGGCAAAACAGAAATGGAAAGCGGGAAATATGCTGTATCCGCTGCCGGCGGTCATGGTGTCGGTGCGCGGAAAAGACGGCGAGGACAACATCATCACAGTCGCATGGGCGGGCACGGTGTGCACGAATCCGCCGATGGTGTCGATCTCGGTGCGGCCGGAGCGACACAGCTATCAGATGATCAAAGAGAGCGGCGCGTTCGTCATCAATCTGACAACTGAGGATCTCTGCTATGCGACCGATTACTGCGGCGTGCGTTCAGGACGAGACGTTGATAAGTTCAAAGAGATGGGACTGACGAAAATCGAGGCGGAGGAGATTTCCGCGCCGATGATCGGGGAGTCGCCGGTCAATATTGAGTGCAAGGTGGAGCAGGTGCTCGAGCTTGGCTCGCATCATATGTTTGTCGCAAAAGTCATGGCGGTTCATGCAGATGAGGCGTACATGGATGAGCGGGGAAAATTCGATTTAAACCGTGCGAAACCGATTGTATATTCCCACGGAGAATACTTTGGAATCGGGGAAAAACAGGGAACTTTCGGTTACAGCGTGAAGAAAAAAACGAAAACACCTAATATAAAAACAAAAAAACGCCGCTAATCTTTATTTTCTAAAGAAATCACACGCGAAATTTTAGCGTGCTTTCGGTAAAAATATACAAAATCGACAAAAATACTGGGTAAATATTAGAAAACGCTACAAAATCATGGATTCCTAGAAATTTTTTGCGTCAAATATTGCAAAAACCGGATATTTTATGCTATAATATCAACCAATCGTTGACCTTATAAAATTAAGCAGACCGGAAACAGAAAAATCTGCCGGAACTGCGAAAGAGTGCGGAAAAGATTTTCAGACACGCTGTAAGGCTAATGAGAACAGCAGACAGATCAAAAAAAGAATCTTTCTGCACTACATTAAGGGAGAAATTTCAAGGAGGAAACTAACATGTCATACGTAGATGAGGTTATTGAGTCCGTAGTTGCAAAAAACCCAGCTGAGCCGGAATTCCATCAGGCAGTCAAAGAGGTTCTGGAATCTCTTCGTCCGGTCATCGAAGCAAACGAGGAGAAATACAGAAAAGTCGCTCTTCTGGAGAGAATGGTAGAGCCAGAGCGTCAGATCAAATTCCGCGTGCCGTGGGTAGATGATAAAGGACAGGCTCATGTAAACACCGGATATCGTGTACAGTTTAACAGTGCAATCGGACCTTACAAAGGAGGAATCCGTCTGCATCCTTCTGTAAATATTGGTATTATCAAATTCCTGGGATTCGAGCAGGTATTCAAAAACTCACTGACAAGCCTTCCGATCGGCGGAGGTAAAGGTGGTTCTGACTTCGATCCGAAAGGAAAATCTGACAGAGAGATCATGGCATTCTGCCAGAGCTTTATGACAGAGCTTTGCAAATACATCGGCGCAGACACCGACGTACCGGCTGGTGACATCGGAACAGGCGCAAGAGAGATCGGCTTCATGTTCGGACAGTACAAGAGAATCCGCGGCGTATACGAAGGCGTTCTGACTGGTAAAGGTTTAAGCTACGGCGGATCTTTAGCAAGAACAGAGGCTACCGGATACGGACTGCTGTACCTGACCCAGGAGCTGCTGAAACTGAACGGCATCGACATCGCAGGCAAGACCGCTTGTGTATCCGGTTCCGGAAACGTTGCAATCTATGCAATCGAGAAAGCTACTCAGCTTGGTGTTAAAGTTCTTACCTGCTCTGACTCCAACGGATGGGTTTACGATCCAGACGGAATCGATGTAGCTGCCTTAAAAGAGATCAAAGAAGTAAACCGTGCCCGTCTGACCGAGTACAAGAAATATCGTCCAAACTCCGAGTATCACGAAGGACGCGGCGTATGGGTAGTAAAAGCAGATCTTGCTCTTCCTTGCGCAACACAGAACGAGCTGCTGCTTGAGGATGCAAAAGCACTTGTTGAGAACGGATGCACCGCTGTATGCGAGGGCGCTAACATGCCTACTACACTGGAAGCAACCAAATATCTGCAGGAGCACGGCGTAATCTTCGCACCTGGAAAAGCTGCAAACGCAGGCGGTGTTGCAACATCCGCACTCGAGATGTCCCAGAACTCCGAGCGTCTGTCCTGGACCTTTGATGAAGTTGATGAGAAACTGAAAGGTATCATGATCAACATCACACACAACATGGCTGATGCTGCAAAACGTTACGGCCATGAAGGCGACTATGTAATGGGCGCTAACATTGCAGGATTTGAGAAAGTAGCTGACGCTATGATGGCTCAGGGAATCTGCTAATCTGAATAAGAGAAATTGGAGATCTCCGGCGAAAGCCGGGGGTCTCTTTTTGTATTTCGGCTATACTGCAGAGCGTGAAAACAAGAAAATGCGAAAGGTACAAAAATCATTACATCTGAGAAATACATATAGTACGGGAAATTGTTTTACTTTCATAGGATAGCGTATAAAAGCAAAAAACATATGCATAGAATGTATTTTTATACAGAAATGCAAAGTACAAACATGTAAAAAACGTAAGGAAATCGTAAGGAAAAAGAAATGTTATATTCAGAAACAGGTAGTATAGTAAACCAAAACAATGCAAAAACAATGAAAAGCAGAAGTTGACAAGCGGTTCCGTGAGAAATATAATTATTTATGTATTAGGAAAAAACTTGTTTGTATTAATATGTAATGAATTTGCATACAGGCAGCATCACGAGGAAGAGGATAGAAAAGATGACATTGAAAGAATGCTACATGCAGATGGGAGCGGATTACGAAGGAACCGTGCAGCGACTTCGCAGTGAATCTCTGATTCAGCGGATTATTTTAAAATTCCCGCAGGATCCGAGCTATCAGGAACTGTGCCAGGCACTGAAGGATAAAAACATTGAAGTTGCGTTCCGTGCAGCCCATACATTAAAAGGCGTTTGCCAGAACCTTGGTTTCAACAATCTGTATGAGCCAAGCGCTGAACTGACCGAGCGCTTAAGACCGCTGCAGGAGGTCGAGACCGACGATCTGATGCAGAAGGTGACCGAGGAATATAACCGTACGATTCAGGCAATTGAGGCGTTCCAGAACGCGTAAAAACAACAAAAGAGAACGAAACAATAAAGGACATTGAGCTGTGAAGCTTGATGTCTTTTTTCTATATAGAAAAGATGGAATAAAAAAAAGAACAATTCTGTACAAGATGCAGATTGACGCAAAAAAGGAAACATGGTAATCTGTTTACATAAAAGTACAGCTTATGAAGGATGACCGACTGACAAGGTGTACTTATGAATCGGATGGTCCTTCTTCGGGAAAAAATTCCGGCTGCACCGGGCGTATTCCGTGCCGAGAGGCAAAGGCGGCCCAAATCTACAAAAGCAGGAGAAGAGCAATGAAAAAAGAAAAAAATCCAGCAATGGGAACTCCGTACACCTTCGAAGGACGGATTCCTCTGAAACAGGCAATTCCGCTTGGATTGCAGCACGTCATGGCGATGTTTGTAGGAAACCTCACCCCGCTTCTGATCATCATGGGAGCATGCGGGCTGACGGCGGACGCAGGATATGGCGCGCTTCGTACGGCACTTTTGCAGAACGCAATGACAGTAGCCGGCATTGTTACTCTGGTACAGATGTTTTCGATCGGACCGATCGGCGGTAAAGTGCCGATTGTTATGGGTACTTCCTCCGGTTTCCTCGGCGTATTCCGAAGCGTCGTAGGTGTCATGGGACAGGGCGCACTGACATACGGTGCCATCCTTGGTGCGACGATTGTCGGCGGTCTGTTTGAGGGTGTGCTCGGTGTCTTCTTAAAGCCGCTGCGTAAATTTTTCCCATCCGTCGTTACCGGCTGTGTCGTTATGGCGATCGGTCTTTCCCTGATTCCGGTTGGAATCAACTACCTCTGCGGCGGTTCCGGAACAAATGATTACGGTTCTCTGCAGAACCTGTTCCTTGGAATGGTTGTTCTGGTTGTGACTTTGGGCCTGAAGCATTTTACGAACCCGAAGGGAATCTTAAGCACCGCTTCGATTCTGATCGGTATTTTAGTCGGCTATGCCGTTGCCATTATCATGACGATGGTTCTGCCGCACACCGGAACGGCAGTCCTTGAGGACGGCAGCACCGTTTCGTATACCTATTCCTGGGTTGTCAATTTCCAGCAGGTGAAAGACGCTTCCTGGTTTGCACTTCCGAGCATTGCGGGTCTTGGAAAACTCTCTGAGGTAAAACCGGTCTTCCGTGTGGAAGCGATTATTCCGGTTGCGATCATGTTCATCGTAACAACGGTTGAGACAGTCGGCGATATCTGCGCCTGCGTTGAGAGCGGTATGGACCGCGAGGCAACCGATACCGAGCTTTCCGGCGGTATCATCTGCGACGGACTCGGCTCGAGTTTTGCAGCAGCGCTTGGTGTTCTGCCGAATACTTCTTTCGCACAGAATGTCGGCATTATCTCGATGACCAAAATCGTAAACCGTATGGCACTCTCCTGCGGCGCGATTTTCCTGATCCTCTGCGGACTCTGTCCGAAGATTGCAGCATTCGTTTCGATCATGCCGCAGTCGGTACTCGGCGGCGCAGCCGTTATGATGTTTGCATCGATCCTGGTTTCCGGTATCCAGCTCATCACGAAAGAGCCGATCACCAGCCGTGAGATTACGATCGTTTCCGTTGCACTGGGACTTGGCTACGGCCTTGGTTCTACCGCAGGAGCAACTGCTGAGCTGCCGTATTACGTTCAGCTGATCTTCGGCGGTTCCGGTATTGTTCCGGCGGCTGTTGCAGCGATTGTGCTGAATATTATTATTCCGAAAGAGAAAAAAGCAGAGAAATAAAAAGCGTAAAAAGCGGCTTCTGTTTCGATACAGAAAGCCGCTTTTTCTGCGTATTTTTCCTCAGGGAAAAACGGTGTGGTTCCGGCAGGTTTTTCTTGCGTCCGGGGGGAAAACAGCGTAAGATAAAGGGGTATTGAGGCAAAAAAGTAAATTGCTTTTGGAGGGAATTTTATCATGAAGGTACTTACATTTGGAGAACTGATGCTGCGTCTGAAAACATCGGAGCATCTGAAAATTTTACAGGCAGACAAGTTTGAGGCCAATTACGGCGGTGCGGAGGCAAATGTTGCGGTATCTCTGGCAACCATGGGAGATGATGTTTCTTACGTGACGAAAGTGCCGGAGCATCAGGTCGGACAGGCTGCTGTGAATGAAATCCGCCGATTCGGCGTTGATACTTCCCGCGTGCTGCGCGGCGGCGGACGTGTCGGTATTTACTATTTTGAAAAAGGAACCAATATCCGCCCGACGAGCGTCGTTTACGACCGTGCGTACAGTGCGATTGCGATGGCAAAGGCAGAGGAATTTGACTGGGAGACGCTGCTTGACGGCGTAGATCTCTTTTATTTCTCCGGCATCACACCTGCCATCAGCACGGAGATCGAAAAGACGCTGGAGAGCGCCCTTACGCTCTGTAAAGAGAAAAAAATCCAGGTGGTATGTGATCTGAACTACCGCGGAAAAATGTGGTCCACCAAGGACGCACAGCGCGTGATGCGCCGTCTGATGCCGTATGTGGATGTCTGCATTGCAAATGATGAGGACTTTGAATCATCGCTCGGCATTCCGGCGTACGACGGGGATATGACGCGCGGTATTGAGCAGATTGCTTCTTATAAAGAGGGCATGATGGAAATCCAGAAGCAGTTCCCGAACTGCAAAGCGGTGGCAAGTGTATTGCGAAATCTCTATACGGTGGAGGACGGCGACTGGATGGGAATTTACCTGAAAGACGGAAAATTCTACGAGAGCCCGGTTCACAAAGTACACAGCTTTGAGGCAGTCGGTGCAGGCGATGCATTCGGCGCGGGACTGATCCACGCGATGCTGCACGACTTTGCGCCGCAGAAGGCGATCGACTTTGCGATCTCCGCGAGCGTCTTAAAACTGATGATCCAGCACGACGCAAATGTGGTGACGGAGAAAGAAGTAGAGCAGATTATGCAGCGGGGCGGAACAAACTTACAGAGATAAGATTTGCAGCGATAAAACAATAAGACAGCAGGAGGCATAAATCTTGAATAAACGGAATATTATCTTAATAGGCATGCCGGGAGCCGGCAAAAGCAGCGTTGGCGTTATTCTTGCAAAGGCACTGGGATATGAATTTATCGACACGGATCTTGTGATCCAGCACAGAGAGAAGCGTCTGCTCTGCGAGATTATTGCGGATGAGGGAAAAGACAGATTTCTTGAGATTGAGAATGAGGTAAATGCTACACTTGAGGCCGACAAGAGCGTGATTGCTCCGGGCGGCAGCGCCGTTTATGGAAAAGAGGCGATGGAGCATTTCAAAGAAATTGGAACCATCGTTTACCTGAAGCTGTCGTATCAGGATCTGAAAAAACGTCTTGGAAACCTGAAAGACCGCGGGGTTGTATTAAAGGAAGGCCAGACGTTGAAGGATCTCTATGATGAGAGAAGTGCATTATATGAGAAATATGCCGAGATTACGGTTGATGAGAGCGGAAAGGATATCCAGGGCACGATCCTGGCGCTCCGCGAGCAGATCGGCATGTAAAAACGGACCGGGGCGGAAATATTCAGAGAATTTTTAAAAATATAATATTACATAATAATAAGGAAAATGTTCTGACAGTTGGAAATTACATATAACGTTTCTCTGAATATTTCTGACCGGGAAAGATGGAAAAAGACGGAAATAGCACAGAAAGTATTAAAATTGATTTACAAAATATTGGATTTGAGTTAAGATAAGGGGAGACTGAAAAATAACTGCGGGGAGCAGTGTATTTTTGTGCGTCCGAAGCGTGCAGGAAATAAAAAACAAAAAGAGAAAAGACTTAGATTCGTTATCATGGGATAAGACACGCTTACGGGTTTATTTATTAGGAATGAGAAAGAAAATTTGAGGTGAATATATGGAACAGTATGTCATCAGAGGTGGAAATCCTCTTGTGGGCGAAGTGGAAATTGGGGGAGCAAAAAACGCAGCGCTTGCAATTCTTACGGCAGCAACGATGACCGATGAAACGGTCCTGATCGAGAATCTGCCGGATGTCAGTGATATTAATGTACTTCTGGAAGCTATCGCAGAAATCGGAGCCACCGTGGACCGCATCGACCGCCACACCGTGCGGATCAATGCATCGACCATCGGGGATCTGAGCGTTGATTATGAATATATCAAAAAAATCCGTGCGTCCTATTATCTTCTGGGCGCTCTTCTTGGCAAATACAAAAGAGCGGAAGTTCCGCTGCCGGGCGGATGCAACATTGGAAGCCGTCCGATTGACCAGCATTTAAAAGGATTCCGCGCACTCGGTGCAGAAGTGAATATCCGTCACGGTGCCATTGTGGCAAGTGCATCGGATCTGCACGGCAGCCATATTTTCATGGATATGGTTTCCGTCGGAGCAACCATCAACGTGATGATGGCAGCTTCTATGGCGAGAGGAAACACAACGATTGAGAACGCAGCAAAAGAGCCGCACGTTGTCGATGTGGCAAATTTCCTGAACAGCATGGGAGCCAACATCAAGGGAGCCGGAACCGATGTCATCCGTATCAAAGGTGTGGATACCCTGCATGGAAC
>CAVBNJ010000047.1:0-12277 GCA_963596755.1 bacterium | reverse complement strand
GCTCACAGCCGTACCCGGATCTGATGGAACAGATCAAACTGTGCAGCAGCGAAATCTACGAAGTCGCAGACGGACAAAAAGAGCCGTGCGAGGAAAAGGCGGATTCGATTCCGATGATTGCATATTGAAAAAGAGAGAAAGCAATGGGAAAGGCGGAAAATGCTCACAAAACAGAAAATCTTTCAAAAAGGAGCGTAGAAAAAAGGATAAAATCTTTGGCGGGAATTTACAATTGTTTCCTGCAGAGGGTTAAGTTATAATGTTTCTACAGCAGAAATTCCCGATGCGACTAGGTGGATTTCTTTCAAAGGCTTTGTGATGAAAAAATAAAAAACATTTCTGGGTGCAGCAGAAAGGAAAGAGAGGTTTCTGTTGTATTCCGGAATGAAAAAAACAATCCATGCAACAGATCAGGACGCACAGTATGACGAATGCGCAAAACGTCTGCTCGGGCAGAAAATTATTCTGGCGCATATTCTGGTGCATGCGGTAGACGAATTTCGCGGGATGAAGGCGGAAGATGTTGTTCCGTACATAGAAGGAGATCCGTATATCAGCGTCGTCCCAGCAGATCCCGGGATGACAAATCGGGTGTTCGAAAAAGAAGGAGAACGTGTCGTAGGTTTTAATTCAGAAAACCAGGAGCTTTATGAGGGACTGATCCGCTTCGATATCATTTTCTACGTCAGACTGAAAGACGGAATATCCCAGATGATCATTAATATCGAAGCGCAGAGAAAAGAACCTGCGGAATATGATATTTTAAATCGAGCCGTTTTTTACACGTGCAGAATGATTTCCTCACAGAAAGAACGAGATTTTACCAATTCAAACTATAATGATATCAAAAGCGTTTACTCCATCTGGGTTTGTATGAATATGAAGGAAAACAGTCTGGAACATATTCATCTCAAAAAAGATAGCTTCATCAACTCACATAACTGGAAGGGAAATATGGAGCTGTTTAACATTGTTATGATCGGACTTGCTGAAGAAGTGCCAAAAGCAGATAAAAAATATGAACTTCACAGACTGCTTGGGGCACTGCTGTCGGAGACGTTGACACCGCAGGAAAAAGAGAATATTATGGAAGAAGAATACAAGATTCCGATGGGGCAAGAACTGAGAGAGGAAGTGAATATCATGTGTAATTTGAGTCAGGGAATTCGAGAAGATGCAAGGGAAGAAATAATCTCAGAAACTGTTTTTCGCATGGACAGTCAGGGCTATACAAAAGCTCAAATTGCCGGAGCATTCGCGTTGGATGAAAAACAAGTCGAAGAGATTCTGAATAATACCAAAGTCCAGCAAGCATAAATTCCAACCACACCCAGCCGTCTGCCTAGATGAAAAATCTAAGCAGGCGGCTGTTTTTAGTTTATGAAGAAAACAGTAGCAAGTCAGGTTGGAACAGGCTACAATGAAATCAGCAGGAAATAGACATGGGAGGTTTTTACAGAATGAGTCAGTGGATTTGGAAATTTGGGGATTTTGAGATGTATCACAGTCTGCAGGTGCATAACCGCAGACAGCAGTATGGCTACCCGGAGCCTGTAGTGTGGAAAATGTATCGGCCGGAGCCGGTGGTGAATTTTCGGAAAGAAGTGACAACAGAGGGCGGAACGTTCCGCGTCCGCGCCTGCGGCAATTTTTCTGTTTCGGTCGGAGACAAGCCGTGGGATATGAAAAAATACGGCGGGCAGACAGAGATTCCGCTGGAGGCGGGAACTACGACGGTTACGATCCGCGTGGCAAATCTGGAAACATTTCCGTGCATTTATGTGGACGGTGTAATCGAGAGCGATGAAACCTGGCAGGCAGACGATTTAACCCAGAACTGGGCGCCTGTCGGAACATATGAAAGATTCAGCGACGGAGAAAAAAGCCCGGAAGTCTTTCCGTTTGCGTATGAAAAGATTTCATATGTGAAAAAAGAGTCAGTTGCCGACGGCGTATTATTCGATTTCGGAAAAGAGACCTTTGCGAAAACAATCTTTTCGGGATTAGAAAAAGATCATGTGACGATTCAGTTCGGTGAATCCCGTGAGGAAGCTCTCGACGGAAAATGGACCGTCATCCGTCTGGAAAGAGAAGTAAAAAACGGAACCGTAACCTGTGAGCCATACGCCTTCCGCTACATTTACATCAACAGCGCAGACGCTGAAGCAGAAGCCGAGTACGAATATCTCCCGCTGGAATACCGCGGTGAGTTCCGCTGCGATGAAGAAATCATCAATCGTGTCTGGGACGTGGCGGCCTACACGTTCCATCTGAACAGCCGCGAATTTTTCCTCGACGGTATCAAACGCGACCGCTGGGTCTGGTCGGCAGATGCGTACCAGAGCCTTTTCGTGAACCGTTACCTGTTCTTCGACAAAGAAATTGAGCAGCGCACCCTGATCGCTCTCGGCGGAAAAAGTCCGTTTAAAATGCATATCAACACCATCATGGACTACAGCTTTTTCTGGATTATCAGCCTGTATGAGCATTACCGCACCTACGGTGACAAAAAATTTCTGGAACAGATGGCACCGCAGATGGAAGAGGTGATGCAATTCTGTTTAAACCGCACCGATGCGGACGGTTTCATGCGCGGAAAACCAGGCGACTGGATTTTCATCGACTGGGCGCCGATGGATAAAACGGGTGCACTCTGCGGCGAGCAGATTCTGTATGCAAAAGCGATGGAGTGCTACAGTAAAATCTGTGGAATCATCGGAAAAGAAGATAACAGCTGCAGAGAAAAAGCAGAGTCCCTGCGCGCAGAAATTTTCGAAAAGTTCTACGATAAAGAGAAAAAAGTCTTCATCGACAGCTATGAATCCGGCAAGCGCAACGTAACCCGCCACAGCAACATTCTGGCATATCTGTTTCTCGGATGCAGCGCGGAGCAGAAAAAAGATATTTACGAGCGCGTGATCCTGAACGACGAGGTAGCGCAGATTACAACACCATACTTCAAGTTCTACGAGAATCAGGTGCACTGCCAGGAAGGAAATGCGAAACTCCTCGAAGAGTCGATCCGCACCTATTACGGAAGCATGCTGGAAACCGGCGCGACAACCTTGTACGAAGAGTATGACCCAACCCAGAAAGGCGTCGAGCACTACGCAATGTACGGCAACCCATTCGAAAAATCTCTCTGCCACGCATGGAGCGCAAGCCCGATTTATCTTCTCGGAAACTACCGTCTCGGCGTGCAGAACACCGGCATCGCCTACGACACCTTCGATGTCAGCCCAATGCGCGGCGACCTGAAACGCTTTTCCGGCAGAGTTCCCGTGCCGGGCGGAAGCGTGAAAGTTTCGGTGGATGAAGAAAAAATTACCGTCTTTACGGATGCAAAAGGAGGCACATTCCGATGGAATGGAAAGAGCTATCCGCTGGAACCGGGAAAAGAAAAAGTATTGTTGTTGGACGAATAAAGAGTTAAACTGAAAATAAGTATGACAGGAGTTTTGGGGAAAGCTTCTGATCATGTGACAAAAGAAAACGAGAAAGCGAGGTATTGGGAAATGGGTTTCAGCAAGGATTTTTTATGGGGTGCCGCGTCGGCCGCGCATCAGGTGGAAGGCGGTTATCTTGATGATGGAAAAGGCATGGGCATCTGGGATACGTTTGAGGAGAAGAAGGGGTATATTGCACATGGAGAAACCGGTGCGGTTTCGACGGATCATTATCACCGATTCAAAGAGGATGTAGCCCTGATGAAACAGATCGGTCTGAAAAGTTATCGTTTTTCGATCAGCTGGCCGCGTGTGCTCCCGGAGGGAACGGGAAAGGTGAATGAGAAGGGTCTGCAGTTTTATGTTGATCTTGTAGACGAACTTCTGAAAGCCGGAATCGAGCCTCTGGCAACGCTGTATCACTGGAATCTGCCGACGGCACTTTACGAAAAAGGCGGCTGGAAGACCCCGGAGATTGTTTCATGGTTTGAGGAATACACCGATGTTGTGACGAAAGCACTCGCGGGCAAGGTAAAATATTGGATGACGTTCAACGAGCCGCAGGTCTTTGCCGCAGGCGGCTATCTCGCGGCGTTCCACGCTCCGTTTGAGAAAGTGAGCGAAGCAGAGTTCATGCAGATCAGCAAGCATATTTTTCTGGCACATGGAAAAGCAGTGCAGAAGATCCGCGAGAACTGCCCGGCAGGCGTAAAAGTCGGCTACGCGCCGTCCAACCCGTGTGTAATCCCGAAAGATGAGTCACCGGAGAGCATCGAGGAGGCAAGAAAGCTGACCTTCGGCGCAGACGAAATGTCCTACGGCTTCCGCGTTGCCTGGTGGTCCGATCCGCTGATCAAAGGCGAGTTTCCAGAAGAGGCAAAACAGGTCTTCGGCGATCGCCTTCCGGCAATTTCCGAGGAAGAATGGAAAGAAATTGCGCAGCCGCTCGACTTCTACGGTTTCAATGTTTATCAGGGTGATACCGCTGAAACTGCACCGCCGTCTGACGGCTACGACCGCTATTCCTACTGCGGAAGCCCGAAAACTGCAATGGACTGGAACGTAACCCCGGATGTGCTGTACTGGTGCTGCCGTTTCTATCACGAGCGGTATGGCCTGCCGCTTCTGATCACGGAAAACGGCATGGCAAATTACGACTGGAAAGCACTCGACGGCGGCGTGCACGATCCGGCGAGAATCGATTTCGTGCACCGCTATCTGCTCAGCCTGAAACGTGCCGTGGACGAGGGCATTCCGGTGATCGGCTACCAGTATTGGTCCATCATGGACAACCTGGAGTGGACGTTTGGATATGACAAACGGTTCGGCATGATTTACGTCGACTACCGCACGCTGGAGCGGACGCTGAAAGATTCCGCGTACTGGTACAGCGAAGTGATTGCGGCGAATGGAGAAAATCTGTAAAATGAAAAAATACAGGAGGCAGTTCCATGTTGCGGGAACTGCCTCCTGCGTTTTGTAATAAAAACAGATTCTGAATTTAATGATTCTGGCTCATCACGCCAACCAGCGCATGCGGTACATACGGCTCTTCGAGATAAGCAATTTCATCCGGCGTCAGCTGTACGCCGACGGCTTTGACACCTTCCTCAATATGCGAAACTTTCGTCGCACCGACAACCGGCGCGGTAACTTTTGTGAGCAGCCATCCCAGCGAAACCTGGATTCTGGTCAGCCCTTTCTTCTTTGCCAGTTCGCCGACGCGGTCAATGATGATGGCGTCTTTTTCTTTCGTCGCATCATATTTTCCTTTCGCGTACGTATCCTCCTGCAGCCGTTTGGAAATCTCCGACGGGTCTTTTGCGAGGCGGCCGGAAGCCAGCGGGCTGTATGGTGTCAGCGCAATATTCTGATCCTTGCAGAACGGAACCATCTCGCGCTCCTCCTCGCGGAACAGCAGATTGTAATGTCCCTGAATCGAAACAAATTTTGCCCAGCCGTTCTTATCCGCAATATAGTTTGCTTTTGCAAGCTGCCATGCAAAGCAGTTGGAAATACCGATGGCGCGCACTTTTCCGGAAGTAACTGCGGTGTTCAGCGTTTCCATCACTTCCTCAATCGGCGTGTGGTAATCCCACATGTGGCAGATATAAAGATCAATATAATCCATGCCAAGATTCGTAAGACTCCGGTCCAGAAGCCCTAAAATATGATCCTTTCCGCTGACCCCGTTCGCAATCTCCTCCGCGCTGCGCGGGAAAAATTTCGTCGCAACGACAACTTCATCACGCTTCGCAAAATCCTTCAGCGCGCGTCCGAGATACTGCTCACTCGTTCCGCCCTGATAACCGGCCGCCGTATCAAAAAAATTCACCCCGAGTTCCAGCCCGCGTTTTAAAATCTCCCGGGAATGCTCCTCATCGACCGTCCACGAATGCATCCCGCTCTTCGCATTACCAAACCCCATACATCCCATGCAGATCCGCGACACATTCAAATCCGAATTTCCAAGTTTCGTGTACTCCATAAAAATACCTCCCTACGTGTTTTACGTTTGCACTAAGATACTTTCATTGTAAATCCAACACGCGAATTTGTCCAATACCTGAGGCAAAAAACGAGGTATGTTTTTCGAGCATGAAAAGGTCAGTTTTTCTTCCCCCGCAGCTCCGTCGGCGTGCACTCGAACCGTTCGCGGAACATGCGGCGGAACAGTTTGTAGTTTGTGAATCCATGCCTTTCCAGAATGAGTGAGATCTGGTCGTCTGTGTTTATGATGTCGTCGTAGATGCGGGACAGCCGGATCTCGTTTTGATATTCGAGAAAGGTAACCCCCATACATTTTTTAAAAAAGCGGCAGAAGTATTTCGACTGCAGCATGGCGACATCGGCGATTTCGGAGAGAGGGATGGGGCGGTTGTAGTTTTCTTTGATGTAGTTTAAAACGGGAAACAGCTTTTCCAGATCACGGTTTCGCCGGGCTGTGGTTTTGGAGGCGGAGAAGGAACCGAAATTGTGGTAAAGCTGGAACAGCACCTCAAAGAGCAGACTATTGAATCGAAGCACCGCTCCGTCCGCGCCGGAATCGACGAGAACCTGCATTTTGAGGAGAATGTTTTTAAACTGCTTTACCTTCGTCTGCATAATCCGCGTCTCCGCCGGATCGTGAAACGTAAACTGCATCTGTTTTGCGTCCGGAATAAACTTTTCCATAAAAGCAACCGGAATCTGAAACACAATCGCGCGGTTCGGCCGGGTGCAGAGCGTAGAGTGCACCTGGTTCGGCGTAATCATCACGCACTGGCCGGCGAAGATGCGGAACGAAGAATGTTCCACCGTGACCAGAAGATCACCCTCTAAAAGATAGATAATTTCGACAGCATCATGCCAGTGCGAGGCAATATAGCTGCCGGTGTCAACCGACGTATAAAACCGCACATTTGTCAGATCATTCAGCGGAATCAGCTCATAATTTGTCGGTGTCAGAATTCGTTCCATATAAAATCCTCCCGTTATAAACAGAAAAAAAGATACGATCGACCTATCAAAAAGATACTATCATATCTGGCAGAAAAACCGCAATCCCTTTATGATAAATGCGAAAAAAAGATTTACGGAGGAATATTATGAAAGAAAAAAGAAAACTCACCCCGGCAGTTTTATTTGAGCGTTTCTGCTACGGATGCGGAGATTTCGGATGCAACATCATTTACACTGCGATGTCTGCATTCCTGCTTTTCTACTACACCGACTACGCCGGAGTCAGCGCAGCGGCAGTAGGAACCATCATGCTGATTTCCCGTGTATTCGACGGCGTCAGCGACATCATCATGGGAACTATCGTAGACCGCACCCGGTCGAAATACGGAAAGGCGCGAGTCTGGATGCTGCGGATGTGCGTTCCGTTTGCACTGGCCGGCATTCTGCTGTTTTCCGTTCCGGCATCTCTTGGAAGTACGGCAAAACTCGTTTACGTCTTTATCACTTACAATCTGGTTTCCACGGTTGTTTACACGGCAATCAACGTTCCATACTCATCCCTGAATGCCCTGATGACACAGGATCCGTATGAGCGTTCCGTTTTAAGCATTTTCCGTAACCTTCTGGCAACTGCAGGAACCCTGCTGATCAACCTCGTCACTCTGCCGATGGTTGAGTTCTTCGGCGATAATGCAGCAGCATGGACGAAAACCTTCGCTGTTCTTGGCGTGCTGGCAATCGTTGCTTTCCTGCTGACCTTCATCGGAACAAAAGAGCGTGTACATGCCGTTTCCGAGCTGAATGGAGAAGCAGAAAAAATCAGCTTTGTTGACGGTATCAAAGCCCTGTTCGCTAATAAATACTGGATCATGATGACCTGTGTTCTGGCCTTCTTCTTCCTGTACTATGCGATCAACGGCGGAGCAACCGTTTACTATGCAAAAGATATTTTAGGTGACAAAAACCTCGTAAGTACCATCAACGGAATCTACAATGCCGTTCAGATTGCCGCTATGTTCTTCATCGCAGGAATGGTAAAGAAATTCGGAAAAAGAAATGTATTTTCCTGCGGTCTGATTCTGACCACCATCGGAATGCTCGTTCTGGAATTCGGCGGCGGCTCCATGCCGGTCATCCTCGTTTCCAGTCTGATCCGCGGTGTCGGAAATGCCTGCGGCGGTGCAACGATGTGGGCGATGGTATCTGATACGATCGACTACGGTGAGTGGAAAACCGGAATCCGTACCGAAGGTCTGGTCAACAGTGCCTGCAGCTTCGGCTACAAAATCGGAAACGGCATTGGTTCTGCCCTTCTTGGCCTGATTATCGAGGTGAGCGGTTACGTCGGAGAGGCAGCAACACAGTCTTCTTCCGCACTGCTTGCGATCCGCCTGTGTTACACCTGGATTCCGATTGTCATTTTTGCGATCTGCTTTATCATTCTTCGTTTCTATCACCTGGATACCGAATTTAACGGCATTTTAAAAGACCTGAAAGATCGTGCAGAGAAAGCTGCACACTAAAAATAAGGAGGCATTCCCCATGATTCAGAACCCGATTCTTCCCGGCTTCCACGCAGATCCGTGTATCTGCCGGAAAGGGGACGATTTTTACCTTGCTGTTTCCTCTTTCGAGTGGTTCCCGGGCATTCCGATCTATCATTCAAAGGATATGAAAAACTGGGAGCTGTATTCCCACGGTCTGCAGAACGCAGACGATCCTGACCTGAAAAAACTGCCGAGTGCAAAGGGAATCTGGGCACCGTGCCTGACCTACTGTGAGGCGGAGGATCTCTTCTATGTGGTATACGGTGTGATGAATTCCATGAACGCGAGATATTTCGATGTGGACAATTACGTCATCACCGCAAAAGATCCAAAAGGCCCGTGGAGCGAGCCGGTTTACCTGCATTCCACCGGCTTTGACGCATCGATGTTCCACGATGATGACGGAAAGAAATACGTTGTGGCACTCGAGTGGGAGACCCGTACGGAGTATGAAAAACCAGGTCCGATCAGCATTGTCGAGTATGATCCGAAAGCGAAAAAAATCGTCGGAATGCCGAAACGCTTCTGGCGCGGCGGCACCGACCGCGGATGCATCGAGGCTCCGCATCTGACGAAACGCGGCGAGTATTATTACATCATGTGCGCAGAGGGCGGCACGGGCTATTACCATGGCGTGACGATGGGCCGTTCCAAAAACGTTTACGGCCCGTACGAGGCAGATCCGTGCAATCCGATCGTAACGTCCAATCCGGAGGAGCACAACGAGCGCGCCGACTGGGATCACTTAAAACCGCGGTATTTCAACCCGGCCAGCAAGCTGCAGAAATCCGGTCATGCAAGCTATGTGGATCTGCCGAACGGCGAGACCTGGCTGGTGCATCTGACCTCCCGCCCGTTCGTGCCGGAGCTGCGCTGCACGCTGGGCCGTGAGACTGCGATCCAGCGCATGGAGTGGACAGAGGACGGCTGGCTTCGCATGAAAGACGGCGGAAACCTGGCACAGGAGTTCGTTGAGGAGAGCAGTCTGCCGGAAGTACCGGTCAAAGCACTCCCGACGCACGATGATTTCGATTCCGAGGAACTGTCGATCGGATACTATGCACCGCGCATTGACCCGCTTTCCTTCGTAGATTTAAAAGCCAGACCTGGCTGGGCAAGACTGCGCGGACAGGAGTCGGGATGCTCGCTGAACAAAGCAAGCATTCTGGCACGGAAGCTGACGAGCGTACAGGCAACGATCGGAACGAAACTTGATTTCACACCGCTCAGCTATCAGCACACAGCGGGACTGATTCTGTATTATGACAACATGAACTTTGTGTATCTCTGCAAATATTTCAGCGAGACCCTGAACCACAGCGCCATTTCTGTGATGCAGGTCGAGAATGGAGAAAAGCGCGAGTTCCCGGAGGCAAGAACGTTTGTCGAGGATGGAAAGGATATCTGGATGCAGATGAAAATCCGCGGCAGAAAATCGCAGTTTTACTGGTCTCTCGACGGCAAAACGTATGAGGAGATCGGCCCGTGCTTCGACACGACGAAATTCTCCGATGAATATTCCAACTTCGGCGAGTTCACGGGAACCTTCGTGGGAATCACCTGCGGCGACCGCATGATGCACTCCCACACAGCCGATTTCGATTTCTTTGACTATGAGGCAGACGATCACGCGGATGTAGAGTAACGCAGAAAGAAAGGAAGACATCTTATGGTACGCAGAAAAGTAAAACTGGAAGAAATCAGCGAAATTCAGGAGTTCAACCGCATTTGTTTTCAGTTCGACTGTGATATGGATCTGGTCGGAGGAAAATACTATGTGGATGCAAAATCCATCATGGGAATTTTCAGCCTGAACCTGGATCTGCCGCTGGAACTCATTGCGGATACGGATGATGAGAAACTGGTGGATGAGAAGTTTGTGAAATATATCATCAAATAGAAAATAAGCATGGAAAAGGGACGGGAGCTTCGGTTTCCGTTTCTTTTTATATACGGAGATGAAAACAGTCCAAAAAGTGCAATAAAAAAGTCAAATCAGAACATTTTCTTTCCCATCCCGTTATGCTAAAATTTTCTTATCTGAAAGAAAAAAGGATGTACGGCAAAGGGGTTTTTACGTACGGTCCGGAAAGAGGAAGGTTCATGAAAAAACAGTATTTCTGCAATCCGTTAAATATGGATTACCGCTATCAGTTTATTCAGGATATGAGAAGCGGTGAAGACAAGGTTTCCCGTGAGGCGGCGGATCCGTCGATGATTTTGTTTCAGGGAAAGTATTATATTTTTGCATCAATGACGTTGAGTGTCTGGGTTTCGGAGGATATGGTGCACTGGGAGAGCCACCGGCTGCCGGACAGCCTTCCGCTGTATGACTATGCGCCGGATGTGCGTGTGGTCGGCGATTACGTGTATTTCAGTGCATCGCGCCGCGGAACGATCTGCGATTTTTACCGCACGAAAGATATTTTAAACGGTCCGTTCGAGCGCATCCCGGGAACTTTTGATTTCTGGGACCCGAATCTGTTTCTCGATGATGATGGAAAGCTCTATTTCTACTGGGGCTGCAACAACGTGACACCGATCTGGGGCGTGGAGCTTGATCCGGAGACGATGGTTCCGAAGACGGAGCGGATTGAGTTGATTTATGGAAATCCGGAAAGAATCGGATATGAGCGCGTGGGCGAAAATCATTCGAAAATGCCGCTCAGCGACGAAGAGGCAGTTGAAAAATTCAAAGAATTTCTGAAAGTACAGGGAAAACCGGCCGATGATCTGACCGAGGATCAGATCGGATTTGCGAAGATCATGTTCAGCCAGAGACCATTCATCGAGGGCGCGTGGATGACGAAGCACGACGGCAGATACTATCTCCAGTATGCCGGCCCGGGAACCGAATATAATGTTTACGGCGACGGCGTTTACGAGAGCGATTCCCCGCTCGGTCCATTCCATCTGGCGAAGAATAATCCATATTCCTACAAACCAGGCGGATTCCTGCGCGGCGCAGGCCACGGTTCGACGATGGAAGACCGCTACGGAAACTGGTGGCACACCGCGACCATGCAGATCAGCAAAAATCACGACATGGAGCGCCGCGTCGGCATCTGGCCGGCAGGCTTCGACAAAGACGGCGTTCTGTTCTGCAGCCAGCAGTTCGGCGATTGGCCGATGGCGGTGGAGCAGGCGAAAGAAGATCCATGGGCAAAACCGGAGTGGTATCTGCTGAGCTATAAAAAAGAGATGAAAGCGTCTTCTTTCGCAGAGGGCAGAGAGCCGTCCTTCGCCGCAGATGAAAATGTCCAGACCTGGTGGCGCGCCGCCGGAAATGAGCCGGGCGAGTGGATTTCGATGGATCTCGGAGAAGTAAAAGATGTCCACGCTGTGCAGATCAACTTTGCCGATGACAAAATCGACATCGCATCCCCGGGCGAGCGTCAGGGCGAGCGCTACATCGACCCAAGCCAGCACAAAACGAGATGGCTGCTCGAGGCATCCGCCGATGGAACGAACTATTTCGTACTGGCAGATAAATCTGAGGCAGAAACGAATCTGCCGCACGACTTCGTTGTAAAAGAAGAGGGTGTGCAGATCCGCTATCTGAAACTCACTGTTTTCGAAGTGCCGTACAGCCAGAATCCATGCATCTCCGGCCTTCGTGTCTTCGGTCTCGGCAACGGCGAAAAACCATCCGCACCGCAGTACCAGGCAGAACGCCTCGGAACCATGGATATGCGCATCACCATCGAGCCGCAGGCAGACGCCGTCGGATACAACGTCCTCTGGGGATTTGCACCGGACAAACTGTATCACAGCTGCATGACATTCACGCCAGAACAGAACATCGGCGCGCTGGTAGAAGGTGAGACGGTGTATGTGAGAGTG
>CAVBNJ010000046.1:0-12334 GCA_963596755.1 bacterium | reverse complement strand
CTGTACGGCCTTGTACATGCGGCTCCGCTTGTCGACTTCCTCCTCTACGAAGATCAGCACCAGGTAATCCGGCAGCGATCCCATGTAATCGGCCAGCGCATCCGCCTTGTTCTTGAAAAAGCCGGTATTTTCCAGCATGATCACACGGCGGTCCGCAAAGAACGGCATCGTCTCCGCGAGATCGATCACTGCCGGAATGTCCGTTCCTTTTCCCTCAAACCGTGAGAAATTCATCGTGTCGTCCTCCGGCAGCAGGGCGTTTTTCAGTTTGTTTTTATATTGATGCTTCAGATAGGCCTCTTCTCCGTAGAGCAGGTAGGCCTGCTTAAAACTCTGCGTTTTGATGTCTTCTAAAATGCTTTTCATTCCATCCTCTTTCTTTCGTTCCGACGGATACACCGGAACTTTTGCCCATTCAGGAGACAGGAAATTCCAGATCCGACCGGTATCCATGAACCAGCAGCCGGCCGCCCTTTAACCGCACGGTCAGCGCTCCGTCCACCGGTGTCCCGTAAATCCGGCTGCCGCAGGCGCGAAGCCGCCCCAGCAGTTCCCGGTGCGGATGGCCATACCGTCCCGGCCAGGCGCAGGAAATCAGGCTGATCTGCGGCTGTATGCGGTTCAGAAATGCTTCGCTCGTTGAGTTCCGTGAGCCGTGATGCGCAATTTTTAAAATCTGGCACCGCCCGGCCGCTTTCATAACGGCCTCCTCTCCGCTTCCCTCCAGATCGCCGGTCAGAAGCGCACGGCAGGCGCCGCAGGAAAGCTGCAGCACGATGCTTCCCGCATTTTCCTCCTCCGCATACGTTTCACCCGCACCAGGATGAAGCACCGATACGGTGAGTTCTCCCGCGCAGATCTCGTCTCCCTTTTTTAGATATTCTACCATAATTCCCGCTTTTTGTGCGGCTAAAATAAAAGGATTTTCTTTTTCCTTCCCTTTCATCCACACAGGCAGGAACAGATGACGGATGCGAAGAGAAGTTTTCCGCTCCCCGATCATCTCCAGCAGTTCCAGAATTCCGTTTGTGTGATCCGCGTCCGGGTGCGTGACAACCACGGCATCAAGTGAAGCAATGCCGCGCTGCTTCAGATACGGAAGAATCCGTTTCTCCCCGACCGATGATGCACTGCTGCTCCCGCCGTCATTCAGCATCACAAAATGGCCGCTCTCTACCACCAGCGCATCGCCCTGGCCGACGTCCAGCGCTGTGATGGAGAAGTTTTCCCGGGGGCGGTAAAACAGCAGAACACCGGCAAAAAACATAGTTATCCCAAAGAGCATCCGCTCCCGCCTTCGTGCCCGCGCTCCTTTTCGTTTTTCCCATTCCTGGTCCGCCTCTTGTTTTCGTTTTCTTACATACAGCAGCACCAGCAGACAGAGCAGAATTCCGCCATATCCTGCCATCTGCCACGCCTCCGGCTGGCCGCAGATCCATACGTTTCCCGGAATCTGTGCAACCGCCGCTGTCATCTTTCGCAGGAGCATCAGCAACACCTCAGCCGGCAGCAAAACCACTTTTCCCGCCGCCGGATTCCACAGCCCTACAAGAATCCCCGCTGCGCCCGGCAGCAGCACTGCCGCCATGACGGCTCCCGCAAACAGATTCGGCAGAAAGGCAAAGAGCGGGATCTCATAAAAATACCACGCCTGCAGCGGAACCATGATAAGCTGCAGCGAAAGATACACCATCCCCGCATCTTTTGCCTTTGCCCACAGATCACTCAAAAGTGTCTTTTCTCCCCGCCGCGATTTTCTCTTCTCCCCTGCCAGAATCGGATAAATCCCGGAAATTGCCGTCACCGCGCCGAATGAGAGCCAGAACCCGCTCTGTTCCAGATACCCCGGCCGTTCCGCCAGCATCAGAATGGCCGCCAGTGCCAGTGCACTTAAGGAATCATACGTCCTTCCCACGGCGACAGCACTCATCCGCACTGCAAACATCATCACAGCGCGCACTGTCGCCGTTCCATTTCCGGTGAGCATGCCATACAGCACCATACCAGCTGCCGCCGCCAGCGATGCCGGAGTTTTGTGCAGATGCACCGCCATCAGCGCCCGCCGAAGTGCCATGCCGAGCAGCATCAAATGCATGCCGGACACGGAAATCAGATGCAGCAGGCCGCTCTGCTGATACGCCAGATACGTCCCGTCATCCAGTTCTGCCCGCTCCCCGAGCAGCATTGCCGTCAGCACGCCCGCATCCTCCTCCGGCATCATTTCCTGCAGGACCGCACAGCACCGCTCCCGCGCCTGCCGGAGTGCTTCGCGGATGTTCCATCGTCCCGCATCCGTAATCTCCTCCTGCTCCGAAATGACATAGAACGCGCAGCCTTTCCCCTCATAATACGCTTTCTCATCAAACATCCCCGGATTGCGCGGCTCCTGCGGTTTTTTCACCGTTCCGTATACCCGCACGGCAGCCCCGACCGGCAGATCTCCCCGCTTTGCCAGCAGATAAATTTTTCCCTTACTTTCCTCCCCCCGCAGCACATACCCGTTCGTGCTGCTCTTCTTTTCATACGTTTCGATTGTCCCTGCAATCCACACCTTGCCGCCCTGCTGCGCCTGTTTTTCGTATTTAGGGTCGGAAAAAGGCGTGCCAAGAGGCACGCCCGCAATCCGCAGCAGCACAAGCACCAGCATGAATCCAAGACACGCCAGGCACATGGGCCGTTTTCTCATGTATCATTTTCCTCCAGATAAGACAAGTCTTCCTCGTAGAACTGATTGAGTTTCATCGTTTCGCGGAACGTTACGTCGCTCTCTCCGTCGATGGAAAACTGCACCTTATCCACCTTACAGTTCGCTGTGATGGAATCCACCACCGCGTAAATCGGAATCTGCTCTGCCACACTGGAAAGTGCAGAATCCTTAAATGATTTATCAAAATTCACATAGGCAATCCGGTCGGATGTCGTGACGCTTAAGACATTCATCGTCTCCGGGAACACTGCGTAGTGGCCTTCTTCTTTCGGCCCTTTCATCAGCTGTTCCACGACGACACGCTCCAGCGGAATATTCGTGCTGTACGGCACCCGCCGCGTCTCCTTCACGAGCCGGTCACCCTTTTCATTTGCAAAATACAGTGTCAGCGTCGCATACTGATACTGATAAATCTCCTTTCCGGAATTTTCCAGAAAGCTGTCGGCGGTCATCGTTCCGATGTCGCGCCCTTTGGAATCCTTTAACGGCTCCCCATCGATCAGAAACGTCACGCGTTCCACCTCCGGGACCTGTACAAACGTGCGCACCATTCCCGCGCGCACCAGAACTTCTTCCGGCCGCTCCAGTTTTCCATACTCCTCACTCAGATTCAGGGTGAGCAGTCCTTTTTCCAGCGTGTACGTCTTGATCGAAATACCGTCCGAAAGAAGTGCTTTGTTTCCTTCCTCCGCCGGTGTTTCCTGCAGCGCATCGATCAGTTCCTTGATCAGCTTCTGATCCGTTCCCGCTTTTGGCTCGTACGGCTCCTGCACCAGCGTTGTGCCGGTTTTATCCAGACAGTACAGATGATACGCCGATTCCTTCTGGCTCTTCTGCCACTGTCCGCAGCCGCTAAGAAGCAGCACGCCGGCCAGCAGTACGCCAAGTATCCGTTTCATGTGCGCCACCTCCTACATCACGTAATTCAGAGGAATCCGCACGGAAAATGTCGTTCCCTCGTTTTCTTTGCTGTATACACGGATCGCTCCCCGGTGCATCACAATCGCGCTCCGCGCAATCGCAAGGCCAAGGCCGGTTCCGCCGATCTCCCGCGAGTGGGACTTGTCCACGCGGTAGAATCGCTCGAAGATATGCGCAATCGACTCCTCCGGGATACCGATGCCGGAATCCGCTACCGTCACGTAGAAATACTTGTGGTCCGCATTTAACGACACACGCACCCAGCCGTTCTCGTTGTTGTACTTGATGCCGTTCTCTACCAGATTGGAGAACGCCAGCGACAGCTTCGTCGCATCCACCTCGGCATTGACCGGGCGGAAGCTGTCGAGAATCAGCTCCACGTTTTTCTGCGCGGCAATCGGATGAAGCCGCTTCATAATCTGTTCCAGCAGATCGTTGATGTTGACCTGCGCAATGTTAAGGTCTGCGACCTTTTTATCCATCTTCACGAGGGACAGAAGGTCGGTAATAATCTGGTTTTCGCGGTCAATCTCCTCGGTGATGTCCTGCATGAACTCCTGATACAGCTCAATCGGAACGCCCTCCTGCCCGTTCAGGGAATCCGCCAGAACCTTCATCGATGCCAGCGGTGTCTTTAACTCATGTGACACGTTCGACACAAATTCCTGACGGGATTCGTCGAGCGTGCGGACGCGCGTCAGCATCTTGTTGAACGCGTCTGTGATCAGCTCCGTTTCGAGGTAATCCGGAACGGAAATGCTCTCGTCGAGATAGCCGTCTGTGATGTCCTCGATGGAACGGGTGACCTTCTGGAACGGCTTCATCAGAATGCCCGCCAGCAGATAGCCGAGCACCAGCACGAGAAGTGCGATGATCGCAAGGATCGTCATTCCCTTGTTTTCCAGAATTTTCATGTTCGCACGGATCTCGTCGGTCGAAATACTGACCAGCATAACGCCGAGCGTCTCCTTCGTCTCGGTATTCTGGATCCGCACCGTCATCTCCAGATAGTTGTTTTTCTGGTCATACTGGCTCGTCTCCTTGCCCTGAAAGCTTTTGATCACCTCCTGCGAGATGATCGTCTTTCCGCGGTCCATATCGTACGTATCTTTGATCACGCGGAAATCCTGGTCGATGATCAGAATTCTGCCGCCGTAGATATTCGTCAGCATGCTGAGCTGTCCGTTGATGACGTCGGAGCCGGGGTCTTCCATGTAATTCTGCTGGATGAGCTGGTTGCAGATGATATCGCACTGATTTTTTACGGTAATGCTGCGCATCGATACCGCACGGTTTTCATAGCTGTTCACGATGCCTTTCTCAACAATCACGCACGGCACAATACCGATGATGACAAGAATCACCGTGATGCGGAAGCGCAGACTCCGCAGAAACTTCCATTTTTCCTTGATTTTAAGCCTGGAAATAGTAACCAACTCCCCACTTTGTATGAACGTACTTCGGTTCACTTGGATTTTTCTCGATCTTTTCGCGCAGACGGCGGATATGTACATCTACGGTGCGCACATCACCCGGGTACTCATAGCCCCAGACGATGTTCAGCAGATTCTCTCTGCTGTACACCTTGTTCGGGTTGAAAACGAGAAGTTCGAGCACATCGAACTCTTTCGCGGTCAGATTGATCTCGCGGTCTCCGATGAAGACTCTTCTGCCCTCGCAGTCGATCCGCAGGTCTTTGACCTGTACGACTTTTGCTTTTTCTTCTTTTGGCTCCTGGCGGGCCGCACGGCGCATGATGGCCTTGATGCGTGCTTTTACTTCCAGAATATTGAACGGCTTGGTAATATAGTCGTCCGCACCGTACTCCAGTCCCAGAATCTTGTCCATGTCCTCGCCCTTTGCGGTCAGCATGACGATCGGAACATTGGAAAATTCTCGGATCTGCTGGCAGACGGACAGTCCGTCCAGCTTCGGAAGCATCAGATCCAGAAGGATCATATCGTACTCTTTTTCTTTTGCCATGGAGAGCGCTTCCTCGCCGTCGTACGCGCAGTCAACCTCCATGCCGTCCTGCTCCAGACTGAAGCGGATTCCTTTTACGATCAGTTTTTCATCATCAACTACAAGAACTTTCTTTGCCATTTTCTCTCCTTCTCGTTCTAAACCTCGATAGAACCCCTTATCTTTTCAAACATCTTTTCCTTGATGCCCTCAATGTTCATAATCTCCTCAATCGCACGAAACGGGCCGTTTGCTTCGCGGTAGGCGATAATCGCATCCGCGCGGCTCTCCCCGATGCCGGGAAGCGTCACAAGCTCCTCTTTGCCGGCTGTGTTCAGGTTCACTTTTCCGGAACCGGAAGTGTTTTCTGCGGTACCGCCCGCACCGAACTGCTGTGTTTCTGTGCTGCCCATTTCTTTCGCCTCCTCGCGCGTCCAGACGGTGATCTGTTCGCCGTCCTCGATTTTCCGCGCAAGATTGAGGATCTTTTCTTCTGCATCCGGCAGAAATCCTCCTGCCGCTTCTACAGCCTGCACGACGCGGCTTCCGCCCGGCAGCGTATAGACGCCGGGATTTGTGACGGCACCGCAGATATAAACCTGTACCATCGCCTCCGAAGCGGATTCTGTTTCTGCGCTTTCTTCTATTGCGCCGGAACTTACCTCTCCGCCGGAATCCGCATCCGAAACACTTTCTGCCGTGCTCTCGCTCGTGCTATCTGTCAGTTTGTATTCTGTATCCCTGTGGTTGCATCCGCAGAGCAAAAAAACCAGCATCGCCGCCAGTATTTTTGCATGTTTTCTGCCTCTGTTCTGCTGTTTTTCCACTTTCATTGTGTGTACTCCCTTCCGCTTCACATCTGACGCGCAAGGGTCCCTTGTGTACGCATAACTACGCTTCTATTGTATCGGAGAAACCATAAAAATACAAGTAGAAATCTGTGCCTTTATTCCCATTGAAACACTACAATTCCCACAACGGCTACCGCCATGCCGATCAGTTTGCGCACGGTAAAATCTGTTTTCTCCATCCCGAAAAGCCCGAACAGCTCGATGAGCCATGCTGTTGCCAGCTGGGAAATCACAATCAGCATCGCCGCCTTTGCAGGGCCGAGGCCCGCCATGCTCCAGATCACCGTGATCGTGATAAATGCGCCGATCGCTCCGCCGAGCAGCAGATACCACGGTTTTACCCGGAACAGATCCGAAACAGGCTCCCTCCCAGTGATGCACCACGCTGCCAGACAGACCGCAAACGCACTGATCTGCACCCAGCCGGCCGCCAGCCACGTGCCCGTCTGTTTCGTCACCTCCGTGTTGAAAACGCCCTGAATGCTCATCAGCGCGCCGGAGAGCAGCGCTGTCAAAATTCCTGCCATACCTTTTTCCTCCTGCTGTTTTTCTTATACTATTCCGTATTTTTCCGTTTTTATACAGATGCCCAAAGACAGCAGGAAAACAGCCGCCCGGTCTCCTGTACAAATCTTTTGATCTGTACAGCAAACCAGACGGCTGTCTGTTTTTTATTACTGTAATGCTTTCTCCAGTTTTTCAATCATCTCGTCGATATCATCTTTTGTGATCACAAGCGGCGGTACCATACGAAGGACGTCGCTTCCGGCAGAAATGACAAGAAGTCCGTTCTCGATCGCACGATTGATGACTTCTCCGACCGGACGGCCTGTTACGACAAGGCCCTGCATGAAGCCTTTTCCACGGCGTGCTGCGAGGCAGTCATATTTTTCCACCAGCTCGTCGAGCTTCTGCTCCAGATACGGAGCGGTTTCCGCAACATGCTCTACGACATGCTGTTTCTCGTAGCAGTCAAACACAGCGTTGACAGCCGCGCAGGCCAGCGGGTTTCCGCCGTATGTTGTTCCGTGGTCTCCCGGAACAAGGGAGTGTTCTGCAGTCTTTTTATTCAGCACAAATGCGCCGACCGGAACACCGCATCCAAGCGCTTTCGCACACGTCATGATATCCGGCTGTACACCGTAATCCTGCCATGCGAACAGTTTTCCCGTTCTTCCCATGCCGCACTGGATCTCGTCGAGGATCAGCAGGATATCGTGCTCGTCACACAGATCGCGCACGCCCTGTAAAAATTCTTTCGTTGCCGGATAGATACCGCCCTCGCCCTGTACAGTCTCCATGATGATCGCACACGTCTTGTCGGTAACCTGCGCTTTGACGCTCTCCAGATCATTGAAATCCGCAAATTTGATGCCGCCGATCAGCGGTTTGAACGGATCCTGATAATGTGTATTTCCGGTAACAGAAAGTGCACCGAGGCTTCTTCCGTGGAAGGAATGGTTCATCGCGATGATCTCGTGATCGTTGCTTCCGTCTTTTAAGTAAGCGTATTTTCTCGCTACTTTGATAGCTCCCTCGATTGACTCGGTACCGCTGTTCGTAAAGAATACTTTATCCATGCCGGATGCCTTCGCCAATTTTTCTGCCGCAGAGCCCATCGGCACATTGTAGAACAGGTTGGAAACGTGGATGACTTTGTCCACCTGGTCTTTCACTGCTTTTTTATAATCATCATTGCTGTAGCCGAGCGCATAGACCGCGATACCTGCCGCAAAGTCCAGATATGCTTTTCCGTCGGTGTCATACAGATGAACGCCCTCGCCGTGATCGATCACAAGCGGGAAACGGTTATATGTGTGGAGCACGTACTGCTCGGTCTGTTCCATATACTCATTTGTCTTCATGATTGAATTTCTCCTTGTTCTCCCCTAAAATAGCCGTACCAATTCCTTTATTCGTAAAGATCTCAAGCAGCAGACAGTGCGGGATCCTTCCGTCCATGATGTGGACTCTCGAAACACCGTTCTCGATTGCATCGATGCATCCCTGCAGTTTCGGAATCATGCCGCCGCCGACATTTCCGTTTGTGATGAGATCTCTTGCTTCCTGTACATGGAGCTCGGAAATCAGGCTCTCCGGGTCCTTCGGGTCTTTGTATACACCCTCGATATCGGTCAGGAACGCCAGTTTTTCTGCATTCAGTGCCTCAGCGATCGCGCATGCCGCATCGTCTGCATTGATGTTGTACGTCTGGAAATCATCGTCCATGCCGACCGGGCAGACAACCGGAAGGAAGTCATTGTCCAGAAGATCGTACAGAACTTTCGGGTTCACGTTCTTGATATTTCCGACAAAACCGATGTCCTCGCCCTTTGACAGCTTCTTCTCTACGTTTAAGAGGCCGCCGTCTTTTCCGCTGATGCCGACCGCATTGACACCGAGGGACTGAATCATGGTAACAAGCTCTTTGTTGACCTTATTCAGCACCATCTCTGCCACTTCCATCGTATCTGCATCCGTTACACGAAGACCGTTGACGAATTTCGGTTCCATGCCGACTTTTCCAACCCAGCGGCTGATTTCCTTTCCGCCGCCGTGTACGATGATCGGTTTGAATCCAACGAGTTTCAGAAGAACAACGTCCTGGATGACGTTTCTCTTTAACTCTTCATCCACCATTGCGCTTCCGCCGTATTTGATGACGATGATTTTGCGGTTGAACCGCTGAATATAAGGAAGTGCCTCGATCAGCACATTTGCTTTGTCCAGATACATCTGATTTACCATGATTTTTCTCCTCTTATGCTGTTTTGCCGTGCCTGGTTCGGATCAGGAACGATAATCTGCGTTGATTTTTACGTAATCGTAGGTCAGGTCGCAGCCCCATGCCGTTGCTGTCGCTTCTCCCATGTGGATGTCAGCGATCGCGGTTACTTTCGGCTCGGAGAGGATCTTCGTTGCCTCCTCCTCGCTGTAGTCAACGGCAACACCTTTTGTGATAATCTGCAGTTTTCCGGCTGCGCTCTCAAAGTAGAGATCTACATTTTCCGGATCAAATTTTGCTCCGGAGTAGCCCATGGCGCAGAGGATTCTTCCCCAGTTTGCGTCGTGGCCGAAAATCGCTGCTTTGGTCAGGCTCGATGTGATCACGGATTTTGCCAGTGTCACGGCCTGCTCTTTGCTCTCGGCTCCCTGAATTGTCACCTCAAACAGTGCGGTTGCGCCCTCGCCGTCTCCTGCGATGTGCATTGCCTGTGTTTTATTTACTTCAAAGAGTGCTTCTTTGAAGATCTTGTAGTCCTCATTTTCTTCCGTAATTTCCGGGTTTCCGGCAAGACCGTTTGCCAGAAGAAGAACGGTATCGTTTGTGGAAGTATCACCGTCTACGGAAACCATGTTGTAGGTGTCCGGTACGACTTCGCTCAGTGCCTTCTGCAGCATCTCTTTTGAAATGTTGGCATCGGTTGCCACGAAGCTCAGCATGGTACACATATTCGGATGAATCATGCCGGAGCCCTTGCACATGCCGCCGATCGTTACGGTTTTTCCTCCGAGCTCGATCTGAACAGCAACTTCCTTCGGCTCGGTGTCGGTTGTCATAATTGCCTGTGCTGCGGTGGCTGCGGCTTCTCTGGTAGCGGCGAGCTGGGGCTTTAACATTTCCACGCCGGCTGCGATTTTATCGATCGGGATCTGTTTTCCGATGACACCGGTCGATGCTACGAGAACGGAATCCTCCGGAATGGAAAGTGCGGCGGATGCTGCCTCTGCTGTCTTTCTGCAGTAGCCATAGCCTTCTTCGCCGGTGCAGGCATTGGCGATTCCGCTGTTGCAGACGATCGCCTGTGCGTTTGGATGGTTGTATACAATCTCCTGATCCCATTTGACCGGAGCTGCTTTTACGATATTTGTGGTAAAGGTTCCTGCTGCTACGCACGGTACCTCGCTGTAAACGAGTGCCATATCCTTTACGCCCTGTTTTTTAATTCCTGCTGCGCCGCCTGCTGCCTGAAAGCCTTTGGCAGCGGTGATGCCTCCTTCAATCTTCTTCATTGTCTTATCCTCGCTTTTCGTTTTTCAAGTCTTCTGTTTCTTTTTTCTTTTACGGGAACATCGGAGGCATGCACAGGCCCTCGTTCTCCGGCAGTCCGAACATCAGGTTCATATTCTGTACAGCCTGTCCTGCTGCGCCTTTTACCAGGTTGTCCATGGCACCCATCATGATGATTCGTTTCGTTCTCGGATCGATCTTGAAGTTGACATCCACGTAGTTGCTTCCCTCTACCCATTTTGTCTGCGGGCAGACATCTTTGTCGAGGACACGGACGAACTGCTCATTGGCATAATATTTGTCGTAAACGGCTTTGACTTCTTCGTATGTCACATCTTTTTTCAGGGATGCGTATGCCGTTACGAGAATACCGCGGTTCATCGGAACGAGGTGCGGGGTGAAGTTCAATGTGATCGGATAGCCTGCTGCATAGGAAAGCTGCTCCTCGATCTCCGGTGTGTGGCGGTGGCCTGCAACGCCGTATGCCTTGATATTTTCATTGACCTCACAGTAGAGGTTATCCACTTTCGCTCCTCTTCCTGCTCCGGAGGTTCCTGATTTTGCATCGATGATGATCGTGTTTCCGTCGATCAGATCTTCTTTTAATAAAGGATAAATCGAGAGTGTCGAGCAGGTCGGATAACATCCCGGATTTGCAACGATACGTGCCTGTTTTACTTTCTCTCTGTTGATCTCGCACAGTCCGTAAACCGCCTCGTCGATATACTGAGGGGATTTGTGTTCAATCTTGTACCACTCTTCATACGTTTTTACATCTTTAATACGGAAATCGGCGCTCAGGTCGATCACCTTTACTTTCGAAAGAATTTCATCATTTACCAGGGAAGCACAGAGTCCCTGCGGAGTCGCTGTAAAAATGACGTCCACTTCTTTTGCAAGCTGCTCCATGTTGTCGTCCTTGCAGACATCGTCTACTAACTGAAACATATTCTGGTAAACCGACGCATATTTCTTATCGATATAGCTTCTGGAACCATACCATTTAATCTCCACATCCTTGTGTCCCAGGAGAATACGCACCAGTTCGCCTCCTGCATATCCTGTAGAACCGATAATTCCTGCTCTGATCATACCTTTTTCTCCTTTTTCTTTCGTCCATCTTTTGTTTTGCCGGACATTTTTTTCTTTTCCTTTTATGATAGCTCAATTATTTTCTTTTTTCAATGAAAAATATGTGTTTCTGGCTTTTCTGTATTGCCGATTGCATAAGTATACACCCCAAATGTATATTATGCAAGTTTTTTTTGAATTTTTGAAAAACAGCTTGCATAATCCTGTCATATGATGTATATTTTAGTCATTAACGATGCGCCTCCCCATATGGCGCCCGAGAAATCCAAGGAGGATCTTATATTATGAAAGAAAAAGTTGTACTTGCCTATTCCGGCGGACTTGATACTACTGCCATTATCCCGTGGCTGAAAGAAACCTTTGACTACGAAGTTATCTGCTGCTGCATCGACTGCGGACAGGGAAACGAGCTGGTTGGACTCGATGAGAGAGCAAAACTTTCCGGCGCTTCCAAATTATACATCGAAAATGTTATCGATGAGTTCAGCGAAGATTTCATCATGCCGTGCGTAAAAGCCGGTGCCGTTTATGAGAACAAATACCTGCTCGGTACTTCCATGGCACGTCCGGTTATCGCAAAGAAGCTGGTTGAGATCGCAAGAAAAGAAGGTGCTGTTGCCATCTGCCACGGCGCTACCGGTAAAGGAAATGACCAGATCCGTTTCGAGCTCGGCATCAAAGCCCTGGCTCCGGACATCAAAGTAATCGCTCCTTGGAGAATGACCGATGTATGGACCATGCAGTCCCGTGAAGACGAGCTGGCATACTGCAAGGCACACGGTATTGACC
>CAVBNJ010000045.1:0-12390 GCA_963596755.1 bacterium | reverse complement strand
CGAATACTTCGCTGTTGTGCTCTTTTGCATATTCGCGGACAGACTGTACATAGGAGTTGTTTGCTCCGTCATCTGCAAGATCATCCTCTGCTACGTTTGCTGCATAGATAACCGGTTTGCTGGTCAGCAGGTTGTACTCTGCGATCCATTTTTCCTCGTCCTCGTTCTGCAGCTCCATCAGGATGGCATCTTTTCCGTCCTCGAGCAGTTTTTTCAGGCGCTCCTGGAATTCGAGCTCTTTTGCTGCCTCTTTGTCCATTCTTGCAGATTTTGCAGTCTTGGAAATACGGCGCTCCAGTACCTCAAGGTCAGCGAAGATCAGCTCAAGGTCGATCGTCTCGATGTCGCGGAGCGGATCAATGCTGCCGTCTACGTGGATGACGTTCGGATCCTCGAAGCATCTGACAACGTGAACGATGGCGTCTACCTCACGGATGTTGGCGAGGAACTGATTTCCAAGACCCTCTCCTTTGGATGCTCCTTTTACCAGACCTGCAATATCAACGAACTCGATGACAGCCGGTGTTACTTTCTTGGACTGATAAAAATCTCCGAGCTGCTGCAGACGTTTGTCCGGAACCGGTACGATACCAACGTTCGGGTCGATGGTACAGAACGGATAGTTCGCGCTCTCTGCTCCTGCTTTGGTCAGGGAATTGAAAAGTGTACTTTTTCCGACGTTCGGAAGGCCCACGATACCTAATTTCATAGTAATCTATATCTCCTTTGTTTTTATTTTTCGTTTCTTTTTTCTGTAAGGGTCTTTTTTTACGCAAAAAGAGCCCAATGCAACTATAAATTATAGCACACGGGCTCTTTGATTTCAATGTATTTTAATCTCTTGACTGTACCATCAGAAGAACGCCTCCCTCATACGATACGCGTGCAGTCTCCTCAACGATCTCATTGCTCACGCACAGGCCGCCGGAGGTGTTCGGCAGATACCGGTGGTCGAGCGGGTAGGCAAATCCTTCGAGGGTGATGGACTCCACATCTTTTTCCAGCGGAAAGAACGAAACATACTTTCCGAACTGCTCGTCTTTCCTGATTTCAAAGGTATGCTCCACCGGAAGCGTCATCAGGTTGCGGCTGTCCACGATGTAAGCCGGGATTTTTTTCTCCCACGCCGTTTTCAGGTTCTGAAGGATACTTAAGAAGTGGTCAAGTCTTCCTCCCGTCGCACCGAGAATCGTAATTTCCGTGCTTCCAAGTGCAATCGCCTGCTGAAACGCCATATCCGTATCGGTGTTGTCCTTGATCGGGTTGAATTCCCGGATCGGTGCCACCGGATTTTCTTTATAATACGCAAGAATCTCCGGGGCCAGACTGTCAAAATCCCCGAGGATGTAGGTCGGCATAATTTTGTACTGATAGCAGAATTCCAGCCCTCTGTCCGCCGCCAGGATAATATCAAACTGCTGTTTCTGAAGATAGGGGGAGGCAAACTCCGGTTCCATCATTCCTCCCGCGATAATACATGTTCTCACTGTTCCCTGCCTCTTTTTCTGTCTTATCTTTCTTTGCTGTAACTGCAGATCCGCTCACGCAGCTCGCGGGCATTTTTTTCAATGTCTCCGCGGAATACTGCCGAACCTGCCACGAGAATATTTGCTCCGGCTTCGAGCGCCTCCTCAATCGTATCATCATTGATTCCGCCGTCCACCTGAATATCCACTGCATCCAGTCCTTTTTCATCGAGTACTGTGCGCAGTGTGCGGATCTTTTCCGTCGACTCCGGAATATATCTCTGACCGCCGAAACCAGGAAAAACGCTCATAACCAGAATCATCTCCACCTGATCCATCACAGGTTCGATCGCAGAAAGCGGCGTGTCCGGATTTACGGCAACGCCGGCATCCATTCCAAATTCATGAATCCGGCGCACGGTTCCGGCAAGGTCCTTACATGCTTCCGCGTGAACGGTCAGCATGTCTGCCCCGCAGTCGCGGAACCGTTCCACGTACCGCTCCGGGTCCTGTACCATCATATGGACGTCAAAATACAGGCTGCTTTCTTTTCGGATCGACTCTACCACTGGCATTCCAAACGAAATGGATGACACAAAGGTTCCATCCATTACGTCGATATGAAGCCACTGGCACTCTGCCTTCTCTACCCTTTGGATCTGTTCTCCGAGACGGTTGAAGTCTGCGGACAAAATAGAAGGTGACAACTGATATGCTCGGCTCATGCTAGTATCTCCTTTTTTCCTGTTCTTTCAGTTCTTCATAGAACATGGTGTAGTTTTCGAATCGCTCTTTGCTGATGCTTCCATTTTCGAGTGCCTCTTTGACGGCACAGCCCGGTTCCTTTCCGTGGATGCAGCCGAGGAAACGGCATTTTCCTTCGTACGGATGAAATTCCGGGAAAAAGTTTTTCAGCTCCTCTTTTTCCATATCGGTCGTGTAAAGAGAGCTGAAGCCCGGCGTATCGCACAGATACGTCTCATGATCGATCGGAATCATCTGGGAGTGGCGTGTAGTGTGTTTTCCTTTTTTCAGCTTTTTGCTGATCTCTCCGGTCTCCATCTGGATTTCTTTCTGCATCCGGTTGGTGATCGAAGATTTTCCGACGCCGGACGGGCCGGCAACCACGGTCGTTTTTCCTTTCAGGTACGCTTCCACTTCCTGCATCCCCTGTTCCTTTGCGGCGCTCACCGTAAAGACACGGTAGCCGCATCCTTCGTAGACACTGCGCAGATGATCGGTGTAATCGTCCTCTGCGAGATCCTTCTTATTAAAACAGATCGCCGTCGGAATGTTCTGCTGCTCCATCATGACGAGGAAACGGTCGAGGAGTGTCAGATTCGGGGTCGGATTTTCCAGCGCGAAAATCACAAGCGCCTGATCGACGTTTGCCACGGCCGGGCGGATCAGTTCGTTTTTCCGGGGAAGAATCTTCGTCAGATTTCCTGTCTTTTCCGCCTCGTCCAGAATCTCAATCTCCACCAGATCGCCGACGAGCGGCTTCTGGCCTTCCTTTCGGAAAATTCCTTTTGCTTTGCATTCATAAATGCCGGATTCTTCTACGTCTACGTAGTAGAATCCGGCAATACCTTTGATAATCTTTCCTGTCATACTCAACCTTCGCTTAACGGAACAGACGGATACTGTGCAATTGCCTGATAGCTTCCGCTGGAATCCATCTCGTAGAAGACGATTCTTCCTGTTGTCGAAGCAGAGGAAGATGCGCTCCAGCTTGTGTTGACAGAATACGGCCAGCCGGTGATAGCCTGTCCATCCATGATCGTGATGGATTTCTCATTTCCGCTTCCGTCTTCCTGGATCAGCTCGATCTTGGCGATACCGCCCTGATACTGCTCCGGTGCGCTTAATGTCTGGTTGCAGGACCAGGTAACGTCGGTACCGTTGTCTGCGTCCGGTTCTGCCGGAGTCGGGGTCGGTGTGTTTTCATCCGGTGTGGTCGGCTCAGCGCTCGGACTGTTGACATAGATGGTAACGTCAGAACCTTTCTTTACCATAGTTCCGACAGCCGGGTCAACTTCCATAACCTCGCCTTCTGCTACTCTGCTGCTGGTTCCTGTTTTCACAATAATATTGAAATCGCTCAGGATGGACTTTGCAGTCTCCTCATCGAGGCCGATGACATCACGGATCGCGATCTCCTCAGCATCTTTCGAACCTTTGCTGATTACAAGGGTAACGCTGGATTCCGGTGCTACCTGAGTTCCTTCGGTCGGATCAACCGAAATAACGTATCCTTCTGCAACGGTATCACTGAAATCTTCTGTTGTGGAAACCTGAAGTCCGAGCTGGGTCAGTGCAGAGCTTGCTGCGTCTTTCTGTGCGCCCACAATGCCGGTCGGAATCGTTACGGTTTCTTTTCCGGAGCTTACATAATACGTAATCGTTGTGTTTTTATCTACTTTCGTTCCCGGTGTCAGATCCTGACGGCAGATCTTTCCTGCCTCGATGACATCCGATGCCTCGGTTCCGCCGTTGACAACGCCAAGGTTCAGGCTGTTTGCCAGTGCAGCTGCGTCTGCCTCCGTCTTGTTGGAGAGATCCGGAACGGTTACTTTTTCCTCTTCCTGGCTGCTTGATGAAACGGATGCACTGCTGCTCGATGATGACGATGCACTGGAAGCATCTGCGGTCGGTCCTTTTCCGCCGAAAATGCCGGCTGCCTGTGCGATGAAATAGATCAGCATGCAGATGATGATGGCTGCAATTGCAAAGCCTCCGATGGTGATTACTTTCTCGAGTCTGTTTCCGGATTTCTCATCGTCATCCTCATCGTCGTAGTAGGAATCATCTTCGTCCTCATCGTAAGAATCACGGTCGTCGTCTTCGTCCTCATCATCCTCGTCTTCGTCGTCCTCGTAACCGTAATCCTCGTCCTCTTCCTCATCCTCGATCTTGCTGTAACGCTTGCGCGCCGGCTCTTCTGCGGTTTCCGTGTTTGCCTTTGCGGCTGCCGCTGCGCCGGAACGGATCTGGCTTAATTCCTCTGCGGAAACCATGACGGTCTCTGCATGGGAGCTTAACGGAGTTACCTTCACGAAATTGCCCTGCGGCTCCATGAGGGAGTGCTTCAGATCGTCGATCAGCTCCGCCATGTTGTTGTAGCGGCGGTCCGGGCTCTTCTGGGTACATTTTAAAATGATCTGCTCGAGTGCGAACGGAAGGTTCGGCGTGTATTTGGAAGGAGATTCAATCTCTTCCTGCAGATGTTTGATTGCAATCGCTACGGTGGTGTCTCCGTCGAACGGCACGCGTCCTGTTACCATCTCATACATCGTGATACCAAGGGAATAGATATCGCTCTTATAATCCGAATATCCGCCGCGCACCTGCTCCGGAGAGCTGTAATGTACGCTTCCCATAACGTTTGAACTGATGGTATTGGAAGAAGTTGCCTTTGCAATACCAAAGTCAGAAAGTTTTACCTTTCCGTCTGTGGAAATGATGATGTTCTGCGGTTTGACATCGCGGTGTACAATATTGCGGTTGTGCGCCGCTTCCAGTCCGAGGGAAACCTGAATGGCAATACTGGTTGCCTCTTTGACGCTCAGTTTTCCTTTTCGGTCAATATAATCTTTGAGGGTGATTCCCTCAACAAGTTCCATGACGATATAGTAAACGCCGCGGTCCTCCCCGACATCGTACACGTTTACAATATTCGGATGGGACAGTCCTGCTGCGGCCTGTGCCTCCGTGCGGAATTTGCGGATAAATGTTTTATCCTCCCGGAATTCCGGTTTTAATACCTTGACGGCCACCATACGGTTCAGCTTGTGGTCTTTTGCTTTGTAGACATCAGCCATACCGCCGGAGCCGATCCGGCTTATGATCTCATATCGTTCTCCTAAAATAACGCCCTCTTTTAACATTCCTTCACCTCGTTTGTAAATGGTTCAACGACAATGACTGCGATATTGTCTCTGCCGCCATTTGCATTTGCTTTATCAATTAAACGTTTCGCCTTGTCCTCACCGTCTTCGCGGCAGATGATTTCGAAAATCTCCTCATCCGTTACCATGTTGGAAAGGCCGTCCGAGCACATCACCAATTGATTGCCCTCTTCAAGCTGAATGTCAAAGAAATCAATCTTTACGGTATCCTGTGTGCCTACTGCTCTGGTAATAATGTTTTTGTCCGGGTGATTCCGCGCCTGCTCGGGGGTGAGTTCACCGAGGCGCACCATCTCTGCGATCAGGGAATGGTCCTGTGTCACCTGGTCAAAGATGCCATCCGCTGCCAGATACAGCCTGCTGTCTCCTACGTTTGCGACGTAGGCATAGTTGCCGACTACGGTAGCTACTACCATCGTCGTACCCATGCCTTCCATGGATATATCTCGTTTTGCCTGCTCAAAAATCTGGCTGTTTGCTGCTTCAATTCCATGCCGAATGATCCGCACCGGGTTGAAATTCGTATCTCTTTTTACAGATTCCACCAGTACAGAAACACCGTAACGCGAAGCAAAATCGCCCGCATTATGGCCTCCCATGCCGTCTGCAACGACAAAGAGGTTCGGAAGGTTTCCGACCGGAGAGGCGGAGGCAAACACAAAATCCTGGTTCATCGTCCGTTTCTGTCCGATATCGGTTGCAGAAAATACCTTCATGCTTTTTTCTCCTGTATTGACAGCCTTCATTTACGGCTGCTCGTTTGATTTATCTATGAAACTTTTTCTTAACTGTCCACAGGCTCCGTCAATATCGGCGCCCATTTCCCTTCTAATAGTAACATTAATTCCGTATTTTTCAAGTTTATTTTTGAAATTCTCTACGACTTTTTTCGTTGATTTCACATAATCGCGCTCTTTGATCGGGTTGACCGGGATCAGATTTACGTGGCAGTTGATGTCTGAAATCCGCGCGGAAAGCTCTTTTGCATCGGCCTCGCTGTCATTTTTTCCGCCAACGAGAGAGTATTCAAATGTAATCCGACGGCCTGTTTTTGCAAAGTAATTGCGGCACGCATCGAGTACCTCATCGATCGAATACTTATTGGCGATGGGCATCAGCTCGCGGCGCTTCTCATCGTTCGGCGCATGGAGGGAAAGTGCCAGAGTGATCTGGAGTCCCTCGTCTGCTAATTTGTACATATTCGGCACGATTCCGCAGGTGGAAACGGTGATGTTTCTCTGGCTGATATTGAGTCCCTCGGGGCTTGAAAGCAGCCGCACGAAGCGCACCAGATTGTCGTAGTTGTCCATCGGCTCGCCCGTTCCCATCACCACCAGATTGGAGACCCGCTCCCCGGTGTCCTCCTGAATCCGGTAAATCTGGTCGAGCATCTCCGACGGTGTCAGGCACCGTACAAGTCCGCCGATCGTCGACGCACAGAAACGGCAGCCCATCCGGCAGCCGACCTGGGATGAGATACAGACGGAATTTCCGTGGTGGTACTTCATCCAGACGCTCTCGATCACGTTGCCGTCTGCGAGACGAAACAGGTATTTTCTCGTTCCGTCGATTTTTGACTCCTGCACCTGCACTTTTTCGAGGCAGGTGAGCGGATACTGTTCTTTTAACTTTTCCCGGAATGCGAGCGAGAGATTTGTCATCTCATCGTAGCTGCCCGCAAGCCGGTGATGCATCCAGTCGTATAACTGTTTGGCACGGAACGGCTTTTCTCCCATCTGCTGACAGGCGTCCTTTAATTCGTCTAAGGTCATTGATTTGATATCCATCTTTTACGCCTGTCCCTCCTCTTTTCTCCGGAATTTTGCAAGGAAAAATCCGTCGGTTCTGTGTACACCCGGAATCAGCTGTAACTGTCCCCTGGCGGTTTCTTCGCTCTTCAGTTCGTCCGGCAGCAAAGCATCGAGGCTGACCGCCTCAAACGGGAAGTTTGCAAGAAACCATGCTGCGTTTTCCCCATTTTCCTTCTGATTTACAGTACACGTACTGTACAGCAGCGTGCCGCCCGGTTTTACGTACGATGCGGCGTTTGTAAGGATCGCTCTCTGAATCCGCACCAGCTCCTCTTCTTTTTCTTTCGAAGCGTAATATTTGATGTCCGGCTTTCTGCCGATGACGCCGTATCCGGTGCACGGCAGGTCTGCGATCACCACATCGGCTTTCCTAATCCAGTCCTCATCGAGCTGTTCTGCATCTTTTACCTTCGGTACGACACAGGCAACACCTGCCCGCCGCACATTTTCCCGGATCAGATCGACCTTGTATTCGGTGAGATCGCGCGCTTCCACGCAGCCCTGATCCATCATTTTGTCTGCCGCATGGAGGCTCTTTCCGCCCGGTGCCGCGCAGAGATCCAGGACCTGATCGCCCGGCTTCGGATCCGCCAGATGGGCCGCCATCATGGAACTCACATCCTGAATCTGGAACCGGCCCTCCTGAAATGCCTGCAGGGAAGCAATCGTCTCGAAATTTTTCAGATAGAATGCTTCTTCCAGATACGGCGCTTTTTCCAGCTCTGCGCCCTGGTTTTCCAGGCTTTTTTTCGTCTCCTCGATCGTATTCCTGAGACGGTTGACGCGGACGGTCACCTGTTTTTCTTTCAGGAAATCGGCCATCATCGTTTCTGCCGTCTCTTTTCCATACTGGGAACCAAACTCCTCAACCAGAAATTCCGGCATGGAATATTTCACGGAAAGATACTGGATCGTATTGCTCTCTTTTGGCATCAGCAGATGGTCTTTCTCCCGCACAATCGTGCGCAGAACGCCGTTGACGAAGCCTTTTAAATTATAAAAATGCTTCTTTTCCGCCAGTTTTACCGCCTCATTGACAACGGCCGAATCCGGCACCGCGTCCAGAAAGCGGATCTGGTATACCGACATCCGCAGGATCGCGCGGATGACCGGTTTGCATTTGTTGATCTTGATTTTGGAATACTGATTGATGATGTAATCATTCTGGATGCCGTATTCTACGGTACCTTCGCAGACCTTCTTGATAAAAGCGCGGTCCTGCCGCGGCAGGAACTGGTACTTGTCGAGGGCATCCCTTACAGCAAGATGGCAGGGCGTTTTCTCCCTGTCCATCTCAAGCAGAATGTTCATAATCAGCTCTCTTGTATTGATTGTATCAGTCATCATTTCTCCTAAATGCTCCGGATAAAATCAGCAGCCGGAGCAGCTGCAGCAGGGAACCGATGACCGCTGCCACGTACGTCATGGCTGCAGCCCAGAGTACCTTTTTGACTCCGTCGTGTTCCGTCTCTGTCACCATACCGCTTTCACTTAGCATCTTTAAGGCTCTTCTCGACGCATCAAACTCGACCGGAAGTGTTACCACCTGGAAAGCCAGTGCCAGCACGAAAAGCCAGATGCCGGCTTTTACGAGCATCGGAAGGCTGAAAATCAGTCCGATCAGGAACAGAGGCCAGAAAAGCTGGGATCCTAAGTTCGCTGCTGGAACGATCGCGCTTCTTATTTTCAGCGGCACATAATCGGTATTGTGCTGTACGGCATGGCCGCACTCGTGTGCTGCGACACCGATCGCTGCAACTGAGGTTGAATTGTAAACGGCATCGGATAAATTCACCGTTTTCGTCCGCGGATCGTAATGATCGGTCAGTTTGCCCGATACGTGGCGGACGGTGACATCGTAAATGCCGGCCTGGTGCAGGATGCGGAGCGCTGCCTCGCGTCCTGTCATGCCGCTGTATGAGCGGACGGTCTGATATTTGCTGAAAATCGTGTTCATGCGGGCGGATACCGCCATGGAAATGACTGCTGCAAGAATCACAAGCAGATACGTACTGTCATAAAAAATTCCCATATCGTTTTTCTCCTTTTTCTCTAAAAAGCAAGCCCCGCCTCAGTTTTAAAGTTTCTTTGTTTTAACCTTATGGTTTATTCGCCCAGTCTCGTACCCGGCTCAATCGCATAGCCGCGCAGGAAATCGGCGGTTTTCATCCGTTTCTTTCCTTCGAGCTGCAGCTCTTCGATTACCAGAATGCCGTCTCCTGTTTTTACATGGATGCCGGTCTCGTCTGCCACCCAGACTTTTCCGGCACTCTTCGTCGGATTCTGTCCCGGAATCTTCGAGAACAGGTCGCCGCCGAACATGGCAATGACCTTGGCATTCCAGATTTTCAGGTTCTTTCCGTTTACTTTTGTAAATGCGCTCGGCCACGGACTCATCGCACGGATCTGACGCTCAATCTCAACGGCACTCTTCGTCCAGTCGATCTTTCCGTCCTCTTTTTTGATCATCCGCGCATACTCTGTGGTACTCTCCGCCGGCTGTTTTTCCGGTGTCACTTCGCCTTTTTCAATCTTCGGAAGTGTCTCCACCAGAAGTTTTGCTCCGGCTGCGGCGAGCTTGTCAAAAAGGCTTCCGCCGGTCTCATCTGCTGCAAGCGGAACCTCCACTTTCGTCAGCATATCGCCGGTGTCAAGGCCTTCGTCCATTTTCATGATGGTCACGCCGCTCACCTCATCGCCGTTCATGACAGCCCACTGGATCGGCGCTGCACCGCGGTAGGCCGGAAGCAGGGAGGCGTGAACGTTGATGCAGCCGTATTTCGGCATGTCCAGAATCTCTTTTGGAATAATCTGGCCAAAGGCTACAACGACGATGACATCCGGCTCCATTTTCCGGATCTCCTCAATCGACTCTGCATCCCGCACACGGCGCGGCTGATAAACCGGAAGGCCGTGTTTTTCGGCTGCCTCCTTGACCGGTGTCGGCATCATCTGTTTTCCGCGGCCCTTCGGTTTGTCCGGCTGGGTCACAACGCCTGTGATCTCATAACCGGCCTCCACCAGTGCCTCAAGTGTTCCCACGGAGAAATCCGGGGTTCCCATAAATACCACTTTCATCTGAAGTCATCTCCTTTTATATTCCAACGATTACTCTTCATCCTCGTACTCATCATACTCATCGTATGTGTTGTCCCAGAGTTCGCCTTCTACTTTTTCTGTATACATATGTCCGTCGAGGTGATCGCACTCGTGGCAGATGCAGCGGGCAAGAAGCTCGGTTCCTTCCAGTTCAAACGGCTGCATGTTGCGGTCCAGTGCTCTTACCTTTACGTAGTTCGGACGGGTTACAGTGCCGGATTTTCCCGGAAGGCTTAAGCATCCTTCTGCTCCTGTCTGGCTTCCGGAAGTCTCCAGGATTTCCGGGTTGATCAGAAGATGCGGGGTTCCGTCCACATCCATGACTACGATTCTCTTTAAGATGCCGACCTGCGGTGCGGCAAGGCCTACGCCATTTGCCTCGTACATGGTGTCAAACATATCATCGATCAGCTCACTGATTCTTGGTGTCATCTCCTCCACCGGTCTGCATTTTTTTGTTAATACGCGGTCGCCTACGACTCTGATTTCTCTGATTGCCATAATTCTTTTCCTTTCTTTTGCTCTTCTATTATAAATAATCTATGTGTAAATATTATGAAAAAACTAATACTTTCTGCTGAAGTCGAACTGTAAATAGACGGTTCGGAAGCCTTTATTGATCTCGATATACCGCTCCAGCTTTTCCCGAAGTTCCGTCAGCACCTCTTCTTTCGGCGCGCGCACATACACGGCCATGCGGTACAGATCGTTGATCTTCGACACCGCCTCACTCGCCGGGCCGATGATCTGGACTTCGCGGCTGCCCTGGATGCGGACGAGATATCTTCGAATGTACTCCATCGCCTGCGCCAGGTGCGTTTCGTCCTCCCCCGCTCCGTGGATCGCAAGAAGCTCCGCAGCCGGCGGATATCCCATCAGCCGGCGGTAGTCCATTTCTTTCTCATAAAATGTCTCATAGTCCTGCTCCGCAGCCGTCTGAATGCTGTAATGCTCAGGATGGTACGTCTGAATGACCGCCAGTCCCTGCTTTTCGCCTCTTCCGGCGCGCCCGACCGCCTGGGTCAGGAGTTGGAACGTGCGCTCTCCGGCGCGGTAATCCACCGCATTTAAAGAGAGATCCGCCGCCAGCGCTCCCACCAGCGTCACGTTCGGGAAATCGTGGCCTTTTACGATCATCTGTGTTCCGATCAGGATATCGGCCTCCCCCGCCGCGAACGACGAGAGGATTTCCTCGTAGCTGTTTTTCGTCTTTGTCGTGTCGCCGTCCATCCGAAGGACGCGTGCCGTTGGAAACAGCTTTTTCACGTTCTGCTCAATCTGCTGCGTACCGGCGCGGAAGCCGCCGATGTACGGCGAGCCGCACGATGGGCAGCTTCTGACCTGCGGCCGTTCGTAGCCGCAGTAATGACAGACGAGCATGCCGTTGTTGTGCGCCGTCAGCGAGACATCGCAGTGCGGGCACTTCATCACATGGCCGCAGGCGCGGCAGGAAACGAAGCCCGCGTAGCCTCTGCGGTTCAGAAAGAGAACGGTCTGCTCGCGCTTTTCCAGTCTCTCTTCGATCTCCTTCTGCAGTTTTTCGGACAGAATCGAACGGTTTCCCTTCTGTAATTCTTCCCGCATATCCGCGATCCATACCGACGGCAGAACGGCATTTCCATACCGCGCGTCCATCCGGAACAGTGCGTAGGCTCCCGTCTCGCAGGCATACGAGGCATCCACCGACGGCGTTGCCGAACCCATCACGACGTGGGCGTGCTCCAGACCGGCGCGATGCACGGCTGTCTCCCTTGCGTGGTAGCGCGGCGTTACCTCACTCTTATAGGAAGTTTCGTGTTCCTCATCGATCACGATCAGCCCCAGGTTCGGAAACGGCGCAAAGAGTGCCGAGCGCGGGCCGATCATGATGCTGACCTCCCCGCGCCGCGCACGCTCCATCTGGTCCGCGCGCTCGGACGGCGTCATGCGTGAATTGACGACGGTAACCCGGTCTCCAAACCGCGCGCAGAACCGTTCCACATTCTGATACGTCAGCGCAATCTCCGGAATCAGCACAATGGCCTGCTTTCCTTCGGCGAGCACACGCTCCATCAGTTCCATGTAGACGAGCGTCTTGCCGCTTCCCGTCACTCCGCGGATCAGGCA
>CAVBNJ010000044.1:7115-12435 GCA_963596755.1 bacterium | reverse complement strand
GTCAGTGGTCAGTGGTCAGTGGTCAGTAGTCAGTGGTCAGTGGTCAGTGGTCAGTACGCGCTTGGCCTTTGCGATCATTGGATCAGCTTATGGATTTTGCCGAATTGACTTCATGTAAAAAGCGACGAGATTTTTCTCGCCGCTTTTTGATTGCTAAATTTTTATTTCAGAAAAGCTCTGGCCTGTCTCCAAAGAAACGGTTTTGTCTTTTCATACAGATACACAACAAACAAGGAACCACCTAATCCAGCTAAAAAATAAAGGGTATCATTCATGGGAGCATGCTCGGATATATGAAACCAAATCGTATGAGTATATTTATCATAATCAAAGCTGCGCAGTGGAAACAGTCCGGCTGATTTCAACAGATAGTAAATGCCATTCAAACACCAAAAGAAAAACATATGGAGAGTCATAATAGTAAATGTATGCTCCCCGATATATCCCAGTAGCGAATTTCTTTTCACCTTATCCTTCAAAAGTTCCGCAATTTGCAAATATAAATAGATTCCGCTCATGGCCGCTACCAAAGGAAGAAGTATCTGATGAGGCACCTTCATCCACGCAATGACGGTGTTAATATTTGGATTTACAAAGCCTAAAAGGATTCCGTTAAAAAGCACAACAAATGCAATTCGGTTAATGGAAAACGAGTCTCTTTTTTCAATAAACAAATGGTAAATCAACCCCAGCTCATAAAAAATTAGAACGAAAAGAACTTTTTCCAGTGCAAGCATACGATTGCCATAAAGTTTATGCCAACCATTATCTGCCATGGTCCATGCCGCTAAATAGCAAAGTAAGGTAACAACCAGTAAAGCAATATGGTTTCTTCTGCAAAGACGATGAAGCAACCAATATACTATTTGCACTTCTACTAAAGTCCCAACGAACCAGGTGGCTAAATTAAACACAAACGGCTGCCCATAAGAAAAAGGATGAATAAAAAGAGTTTTGAATGAAAGTGTATGACCAAAATGGATAATTCCTAAACTCAACAGCGTAGTACACAGGATCCCAAAAAATAAATTCCAAGACAGCAACGGTATGACCAAGTGCTTTAGCTTTGATTTTACAAACGTAAAAAATGTCGCATCATGAAAGAAATATCCGGATATAAAAAAGAACAAAGGCATATTGAAGGAATCAGGATGAAACCATGGTAAAAATTTTATACCACTATGAACACCAACTACCAGCAGGATCCCCAATGCCTTCAGAATATTCATTTTATTGTTAAATGGCTTCTCTGTCGTCTGTCGTCTGTCGTCTGTCGTCTGTCGTCTGTCGTCTGTCGTCTGTCAGGATTTTATTTTCTTCCATGTCCATGCGCAACCCCTTTGGTAAAATTTTATAAAAGTCTTCTTATTTTACCACGAAAAAAGAAGTTTTACACAAATAAAAAAGCAGTGCCGAAGCACTGCTTTTTTATGCAAGTTGTTTACCGCTATTAGCCAACGGTGAACAGAACGTCGCCGCCCTGTACGGACTGGCCAACGGATACCGGCATGCCGGTGATTTTGCCATCGCATGGAGCCATGATCGGGTTGCCCATCTTCATAGCTTCGAGTACGAGTACTTCGTCGCCGGAAGCAACAGCGTCGCCTACGTGTTTAGCAATGCTGATGACTTTGCCCGGCATCGGAGCTTCTACGGATTCGCCTGCGCCTGCAGGTGCAGCCGGAGCTGCTGCTGGAGCCGGAGCCGGAGCCGGTGCTGGAGCCGGAGCTGCTGCCGGAGCCGGAGCTGCTACTGGAGCCGGAGCTGCTGCCGGAGCCGGAGCTGCTGCCGGAGCTGCTACTGCAGCGCCGCCGTCTTTAACTACTACATCGTAATCCTGGCCGTTAACTGTTACAGTAAATTTTCTCATTGTCTTTCCTCCTAAATGATTGTGTACTTTCAACTTTCAATTAGAACTGCTGGCTGCCAGCGATGCCTGCCTGGCGAGCTGCTGTGGTCCAGCCGGTTCTAGCTGCCGGACGGATGGAGACGATTTCGCCGCCACCCATAGCAACGATTGCAGCAGCGATAGCTGCTACAACTGCACCATTGTTTGCTGCGGCAGGAGCTGCCTGGCGAGCAGGAGCAGCAGCTTTCTTAGGAGCTGCGGCCGGTGCCGGTGCTGCGGACTGATTGAGAGATGAACGTACCTGCCAGATCATGATCAGGGCAATTACTGCAACAACAGCAGCAAAAACCGCAATACACATAACTGTCTCGTTATCCATCTGTACTACCCATCCTTTCAATTAGAGTATTTAAGCGGCAAATATTAGAGCGGAATGTTGCCGTGTTTCTTTGCCGGATGTACTTCGTGCTTGGAAGCAAGCATCTTCAGTGCATTGATGATTGTTGGACGAGTGTTTCTCGGATCGATAACTGCGTCTACATAGCCGCGTTCTGCAGCTTTGTATGGAGTAGCAAATTCATCAACATATTCTTTTGTACGCTGTTCTCTGTTCGGATCTTTCTTGAAGATGATGTTAGCAGCGCCTGCAGGTCCCATAACTGCGATTTCAGCGGTTGGCCAAGCGAATACCTGGTCAGCGCCCTGTTCACGGGAGCACATAGCGATGTAGGAACCGCCGTATGCTTTACGGAGGATCATGGTGATCTTCGGTACAGTAGCTTCGCAGTAAGCGAAGAGCATCTTAGCGCCGTGACGGATTACGCCTGCATATTCCTGCTGTTTGCCCGGGAGGAAGCCTGGTACGTCGACAATGTTTACTACCGGAATGTTGAAGCAGTCGCAGAAGCGAATGAAACGTGCAGATTTGTCGGATGCGTTGTAGTCAAGGCAGCCTGCCATGAATGCCGGCTGGTTAGCAATGATACCAACAGTCTGGCCGTCGAAACGTGCGAAGCAGGTGATGATATTCTTTGCGAATTCTTTTGCTACATCGTAGTATTCGCCGTTATCTACAACGGATTTAATGACATCATACATGTTGTATGGTGCATTGGAGTTTTCTGGCATGATGGAATCGAGAGCCGGATCGGTTCTGGTGGGATCATCACCGGTTTCAACGATTGGAGCATCTTCCATGTTGTTGCTCGGCAGGAAGGAGAGCAGGTAACGAATCTGTTTAATGCAGTCTTCGTCGTTTTCGCAAGCGAACTGAGCTACACCGGATGTACGGTTGTGGGTCATAGCGCCGCCGAGAGCTTCAGCGGTGATCTTTTCGCCTGTTACGGATTCAACTACTGCCGGGCCGGTCAGGAACATCTGGGATGTTTTCTTAACCATGTAAATGAAGTCGGTCAGAGCCGGGGAGTATACAGCGCCGCCTGCAGATGGTCCCATGATAGCGGAAATCTGCGGAATAACGCCGGATGCAATGGTGTTGCACCAGAAGATTTTACCATAGCCGCACAGTGCGTCTACAGCTTCCTGGATACGAGCTCCGCCGGAATCGTTCAGGCCTACGCATGGAGCACCAACTTTGAGTGCCAGTTCGTTTACGTGAACGATCTTTGCAGCGTGCATTTCGCCAAGGGAGCCGCCTTCTACGGTGAAGTCCTGAGCGAAAGCAAATACGAGTCTGCCTTCAACAGTGCCGTAGCCGGTTACAACGCCTTCGCCCGGGAGATCTTTCTTTTCCTGACCGAAGTTGTGGCAGCGGGATTTAACGAGGGCATTTACTTCTACGAAAGTGCCTTCATCAAACAGAAGAGCCAGTCTTTCACGAGCGGAAAGTTTGCCCTTTGCATGCTGTTTTTCAACTTTAGATTCCCCACCCATAGCCTCTACGTGTGCGAGGTTTTTGTGGAGAAGTTCAATTCTTTCTGCAACAGTTGCCATTCTTACACCTCCAAAAATTTTAGGGACCCCCATAAGGGGGATGTCTTACCCCGATGGGTAAGACACTTGCCATCGATCAATTAAGCCTTGAAGGATGGGCCGCCTGGGCGTTCTGTCAGTTCAAGCAGAAGACCAGTGGTCTTTGGATGCAAGAATGCGATATGACAGCCGCCAGCACCGATACGATATTTCTTATCGATGAGCGGTACTTCTTTAGCCTGCAGATCTGCGAGGCAAGCTTCGATGTCGTCAACGCGAAGTGCAACATGCTGGAAGCCGTTCTTGCCGCCGTTTGCTTTTTCGATGAAACGAGCAATCGGGCCGTCCGGAGTGGTGGAACCCAGGAATTCGAGTTCGCATGCTTCGGTCTGAGCAGACGGTTTGAAGAAGCTTGTTGTTACATGCTGTTCTTCGACGGTTTCATCCGGAAGGGATGGTTCCATTCCGAGGATGTCTTTCATCTGCTGTTTAATAGCCTGAAGGTCTTTAACAGCAACGCCTACATGGTCGACACAAATTACTTTGAATGCCATAATAACTCCTCCTTTAAAATTATTTGAATATTTTGCCTACAATGGAATCAACGACAGTGAACGGATCTGTCTTCCGTTCAAAGACCTGTTCCACGCAGTCACTAAATTCACCCGTCGAGGAAATGTTTTCCTCAATGTGACGGGAAATGCGATCGTGAATCATCTCGAGCATCTCGCATCTAGCCCGTTCGCGTCTTCTTTCCTCAAGGAGACCGGACTCTTCGAGATACTTGCGATGTTCGCCAAGGGAAGCCACAACTTCAGCGACACCCTGATCTTTGTTCGCAATCGTTCTTTCAATCGGAGGACGCCAGTTCTGAGCTTCGCCCAGGTCAAGCATCATTTCGATTTCTACATTCAAACGATCTGCGCCATCGCGATCACATTTGTTGATGCAGAATACATCACCAATTTCAAGGATACCTGCTTTAATAGCCTGAATATCGTCGCCTAGTCCAGGTACGAGCACAACAAGTGTCGTATCCGCATTTTTAACGATATCTACTTCTGATTGTCCTACGCCTACTGTTTCGATGAGAATAACATCGAGACCGAAAGCATCCATCAGTTTGACCGCATCTGCTGTCTTACGGGAAAGCCCGCCGAGACTGCCGCGTGTACCCATACTACGGATATAAACACCCTGATCCAACGTCAGATCGTTCATTCTGATACGGTCGCCGAGGATGGCGCCGCCGGAGAATGGACTGGTAGGATCGATGGCTGCAATACCTACCGTCTTGCCCTGTTTGCGGAACTGCTTAATGAGGGCGTCCGACAGTGTGCTCTTACCCGCACCAGGCGCACCAGTAATACCGATGACCTGTGCACGTCCGGTATGGTGGTAGATCTCTTTCATGATCTCCTCGTAACCATCCCGTTCGTCTTCAACGATGGTAATTGCTCTCGCCAAGGCACGTCTGGATCCACCCCAAAAATCTTTCATAGAAAATTCCATGGATGCACCGCCTTTTCGAAGAGTAAA
>CAVBNJ010000044.1:0-6889 GCA_963596755.1 bacterium | reverse complement strand
AGAACGTCGCCCATTCCTTTTGCTTTCAGAGCTTCAACAACTTCCGGGAAGAGGGTGTTGTGAGCGCCGGAGAGCAGGGACAGAGCTACTACGTTAACGTCTTCTGCGTCTGCTGCTTCAACAATCTGAGCAACGGTCTGACGAAGACCGGTGTAGATTACTTCCATACCTGCATCGCGGAGTGCACGAGCAATAACTTTTGCGCCACGATCATGTCCATCAAGACCCGGTTTAGCTACCAGTACTCTGATACGTTTTTCTGCCATTGTAAATTACCTCCAGAAATTTATGAGTAATAAAGTATTCTCTTTTGTCAGGCTGCCCTACTATTAGAGGGTGTTGTGCGGTTTGTATTCGCCGTAAACTTTACGCAGAACGCCGCAGATTTCGCCTTCGGTGCAGTATGCACGTACGCAGTCGAGGATGACTGGCATCAGGTTTACATGGTCTGGGCCTTCAGCCGGAGTCTGTGCTGCTTTTTCAAGTTTAGCCAGTTCTTCAGCAACTTTAGCCTGGTCACGGTTAGCTTTGTCTTCAGCGAGCTGAGCTTTCTTCTTAATACCAACGGAAGCGTCGATCTTCAGAAGGCCGGTAACCGGTGGTTCTTCCATGGTGAACTTGTTGACGCCAACGATGGTTCTTTCGCCGGATTCAACAGCCATCTGCCAAGCGTAAGCAGAGTCCTGGATTTCTTTCTGGATGTAGCCTTTATCAATAGCTTCTACAGCGCCGCCCATTTCATCAATCTTACGGATGTATTCTTTAGCTTCTGCTTCGATAGCATTGGTCATAGCTTCTACATAGTAGGAGCCGCCGAGCGGATCGATTACGTCAGCCAGGCCGGATTCGTAAGCTACGATCTGCTGGGTACGCAGAGCGATGGTTACGGATTCAGTGGTCGGCAGAGCCAGAGCTTCGTCCTTGGAGTTGGTGTGCAGGGACTGGGTTCCGCCCATAACTGCTGCAGCGGTCTGGAGAGCAACACGGATGATGTTGTTGTTCGGCTGCTGAGCGGTCAGCATGGAACCTGCGGTCTGGGTGTGGAAACGGAGTTTCAGAGATTTGGAGCTTTCTGCATGGAATCTTTCCTTCAGAATGGTAGCCCACAGACGACGGGAAGCGCGGAATTTAGCAACTTCTTCGAGTACGTTGTTGTGTGCATTCCAGAAGAAGGACAGACGGCCTGCGAATTCATCGATCTTCATGCCAGCTTTCAGAGCTGCTTCGATGTAAGCGATACCATCAGCGATGGTGAAAGCGATTTCCTGAGCAGCGGTGGAGCCTGCTTCACGGATGTGGTAGCCGGAGATGGAGATGGTGTTCCATTTCGGTACGAATTCGGAGCAGTATTCGAAGATATCGGTGATCAGACGCATGGACGGTTTAACCGGGAAAATGTAGGTGCCGCGTGCTGCGTATTCTTTCAGAATATCGTTCTGAATGGTGCCGCGCAGTGCAGATGCAGGAACGCCCTGTTTTTCTGCTACAGCGATGTACATAGCCAGCAGTACGGAAGCCGGTGCGTTGATGGTCATGGAGGTGGAAACCTGGCCGAGGTTGATTCCGTCGAACAGTCTTTCCATATCGTACAGGGAGTCGATAGCTACGCCTACTTTACCAACTTCGCCTTCGGACATCTTGTCGTCGGAGTCGTAACCGATCTGGGTTGGCAGGTCGAATGCGCAGGACAGGCCGGTGCCGCCGTTAGCGATCAGGTATTTGTAACGTTTGTTGGATTCTTCAGCAGTGGAGAAGCCAGCGTACATACGCATGGTCCAGAGTTTGCCGCGATACATGGTCGGCTGTACGCCACGGGTGTATGGATATTCGCCCGGGAAACCGAGGTCTCTTTCATAGTCGAAACCTTCGAGATCGAGTGGGGTGTACAGGTTCTTGTGTTTCAGACCAACTCTTTCCGGATGTTTTGCACACTGTGCTTCATAGCCTGCGTTGTAGGCATCAAGTTTAGCTTTCAGGGATTCGTTAGACATGAGTTCATCTTCCTCCTAAAAAAGTAAGTATAAAAAGTGTAGGAAGCGTTTTCCTTTGTTTTCGGTGGCCGCGACTTTGTGATCTTCTTACCACTTACCTTGGAATTCTCTTCCATATTAGGGCTTGCAAAGCCCTGGCTGCTGCAGCGCTCATTCGAGTCTTCTTGCAGCAGTTTTTGGGACTCTTGCAGACCCATGTATCGGACACTGCTTTTCAGCAGGTATCACCATAGGTTATTATACAGTATTTGTACTATTTGTAAAGCATTAGCGCCGTTCTTTGAAATTTTAAATTATTTCTTGAACAACATGGTGCCGTTTTCAGCCAGGCTCTGGTGGAATGCGAATGCTTCGCCCAGGAGATGTGGGGTCTGGCTGTTGCCGCATGCTGCGCATGCTCTTTCATAGTAGTCCATGAGCTGATCTCTGTATGCCGGATGAGCCACGTTGTTGATGATGAGTTTTGCTCTTTCTTTCGGGGATACACCACGAACATCAGCAACACCCTGTTCAGAGATGAATACATGGGTGTCATGTTCGGTGTGATCTACGTGGGAGCACATCGGAACAACTGCGGAGATTGCGCCGCCTTTTGCGGTGCTGTGGCAGAAGAAGCAGGACAGGAAGCCGTTACGAGCGAAGTCGCCGGAGCCGCCGATACCGTTCATCAGCTTGGTGCCGCTTACGTGGGTGGAGTTTACGTGGCCGTAGATATCCATTTCCAGAGCGGTGTTCATAGCGATAACGCCGAGACGACGAGCTACTTCAGCGTTGTTGGAGATTTCCTGCGGGCGCAGAATGATCTTCTTGCTGTATACGTCGATGTTGTTGTAGAAACGTTTCAGTCCGTCCGGGGATGGGGACAGGGAGGTACCGGAGATCATGTCGATCTTATCGCGGTCGATCAGGTCGAACATACCATCCTGGATAACTTCGGTGTAAACGGTGAGGTTCTTGAAGTCGGATTCAACGAGGCCATGGATAACTGCGTTTGCAACGTTGCCTACGCCGGACTGCAGCGGGAGCAGGTTTTCCGGAAGTCTGCCATGTTTAACTTCGTTTTTCAGGAAGTCGATCAGGTTGTTGCCCATTGCTTCTGCGTCGTCATCGAGCGGAGCCAGTGCACGGGTAACGTCTGGCATGTCGCATGGAACGATAGCAACGATCTTGGACGGATCGCAGGAGATGTATGGGGTGCCGATGCGGTCGCCGGTCTTGGTGATCGGGATCGGTTCACAGTGCGGCGGGTTCTTACGCATGTAGATATCAGCCATGCCAGCGAGTGCTACCGGCTGGGTGGTGTTGACTTCTACGATGATCTTCTTTGCGGTATCAGCGAATACCGGGGAGTTGCCGATGGCGGTGGTTGGGTAGAGTTCGCCGTTCGGTCCGATTTTGCAGACTTCAATAACTGCGAAGTCCGGGCCGGTTACTCTTTCGCCTTTAGCGTTGGTGAAGAAGCCTGCGCGGATCTGCTGAGCTACGTGAGACAGATGAATGTCGAAGTACTGGATGGAGCCGTTGTTGATGGCTTTTCTCAGGTTAGCATTGGTCTGGTATGGCATACGAAGTCTCATGCCGTTTACAGCTACCAGTTCACCATCGATCTGAGTACCAGTGGAAGCACCAGCCCATACGTCTACCTGGAATGGTGTTTCTTTCATACGTTCAGCGAGTTCATGCATGGTGATTTTCGGATAGCCGCAAGGGGTGAATCCGGAGATACCAAGGATGTCGCCAGGCTGAATCATAGCTGCTGCAGTTTTTGCGTCGCAAATCTTTGCTTTCAGGTCTGCGCATTCAATTCTGCTAAGGAATTCGCTATCATTGGTGTCGATCATTACTATCATCCTCCCAAAAAATAAAAAATATCAAAAGTCCGGAGCTTCTTGAAACTCATTCGCCTTGTGCCCGGAGCTTTTTGCCTCAGAAAAAAACACAGTCTTCCTAAGTAAAAAGGAGAAGTTTATCTGTATCCTATATGACCGCTTCTTAGGCTCTCATATCATCAGAAAAACTCCTCCTCCAAAATCATCGCATGGATCGACTGTATTCGTGACTTTCTCAGTCATCAATGGTATTATAACACAAATTTGCCGATTGTATCGTAAAATTTGTGTACTTTGTTTCTAAAATTCTATTGGAGATGTTATAAATATTTCCTATTAGACAATTTGTTATGCCTGTGACTCATAGGTGGGAAATAGTGGTCGGTAGTCGGTGGTCAGTAGTTAGTGGTCAGTGATCAGGAATTAGGAGTGAGGAGTGGTGGTGCGCCGCATCAATTCATATAGCGGCGCAAGATTTTTAAATTCCATGTAGAAATCAGGCGTCCTCGTTTCGTCATAGCCATAATTTACCAGCCTGGAGAAGGTAAGCTCTCCCCGCGAGGTGATGACATATTGCTGCAAACGCGCTTTTTCTATTTTGCTGGACTCCCCCACTGACTCCAGCCGAGCTCCTTGCTCCTAGCTCCAAGCTCATAGCTATGAGAAAGCAGGGAAACGCATTGCATTTCAAAATGGCGGCGCTTTTAAATTTGTGCGCCGCACATTCACTCCTCACTCCTAACTCCTCATTCCTCACTCACCTGTAAACGAGAGGTGCAGAGCGCCGCGAGGCTCCAGAAGCAGAAGGAGACGGAGCGGCTGAAGAGGACGTGGTCGCTCATGCCGATCATGGCCATGGCCATGACCATGAGAAGACCGCCGAGGCCCAGGGATTTGGCGAAAGGATTTCTTCCCTGATGGTAGATTTTCCAGGAAATAAATCCCTGGGCGAAAAAGGTGAGAAGAAAAGCACAGCCTCCCAGGATGCCCACCTCCGCCGGCATATTGAGGTACATGTTGTGCGCATGGAAAATGAGCACATGCTCATCTTGGATGAAGAAATTGTATTCCGGGTACGCCAGGAAGTAGGTGCCCCAACCGATGCCGAGGAGCGGATGCTCTTCGATCATGGCCTCGGTGCTTTCCCAAAGGGCGAAGCGAAGTCCCACGGAGGTGTCCTCGCCGGAGAAGAGGGAGAGGAAGCGCTCCACCATCTGACCGTGATAGCAGGCCAGCACGATGGGGATCAAAAGAAATAGAAGGCCGAACCGTTTGTCATAGAAAAAGGTGAGGCCAAAGACGATGGCCGCCAGGCTCAGCCAGGCGCCGCGAGAGTAAGTGAGGGCCAGGCACAGAAGAAGCACCAAGAGAATGACGGCGAAGGAAATCTTCCTCGCCTTTCCTTTTTCCGTAAGCAGAAAGGCGGAGAGGAGGCTGATGATCATCACCAGGTAAGCGCCTAGAAGATTTGGATTTTCCAGCGTGGAATACATGCGCCGCTTCAAAAGAGGAAAGCGCTCCGGATCGATCCAGCTCTGCGCCGCCGCGTCGGCTGCCATTTCCGCCGCGTTGGCGTATTGGAAGAAGCCGTAGGCCGCCACGCAAATCGCACCGGCCAGGAAAGAGTAGAGCGCGATTTCTTTTTCTCCTGTGGTCGTAAGCGCTGACTGGATCAAAAGATAAATCACTGCGTACATGAAGGGCTGGAATCCCCAATTCATGAGAGAGAAGGCTGTGTCATGAGACACGAAGACCGAGAGAAAGGCGCACACCAAAAAGACCGCCGGGATTTGCCAAAGCGGCGGGCGTTTCAGAGAAAGCTCCCCCACGGTCCAAAGATTTCCCGCCCCCAAAAGCGCCGCCGGCACCAAGGTGATGTAGAAAATGTATGGATCCAAAGGAAGCAAAAAGAGCGTCCCGTAGAGAAGGTATAGGATATGTTTCTTGGCACAAAGCGCGCGCATCATGAGCGGATCCCTCGCAGTCGTTTCCCAATTTTTGAAATTTTCGATTTCTTTACAATTATTATAAAGGAGCGGTGGGAAAAAGGATAGTAGCAAGAGCAACGCTTGCGGTTTAGTGATTAAAAATTAGGAATTAGGAATTGGTAATTCCTAATTGGTAATCAACAGCTTCCTAGCGTCAGGTGCCCCGACCACTGATCACTAATTACCAATTCCTAATTACCAATTACTAAATCTCCAAACATAAAAAGCTCCCACCATGGGAGCTTTTTATGTTTACATAATTAGAATGTGGACTTGATGGAACCGCCGTATTTCTTTTCGATGAAATCTTTGACTTCCTGGCTGTTCAGAGCTTTCATGAGCTTCTGCAGTTCCGGGCGGTTTTCATCGCCTTCTCTAACGGCTACGATATTCGCATAGGGGGAGTCAGAGCCTTCGGTGTAGATAGCGGTCTTCGGATCGAGCTTGGCTTCAAGAGCGAAGTTCATATTGATGATCGCGATGTCGGAGTCTTCCAAGGATCTTGGGAGCTGCGGCGCTTCAAGCTCGGAGAATTTCAAATTCTTTTTGTTTTCCACAATGTCCTGCGGGGTCGCGGTGATGGGAGCGCCTTCCTTGAGCTTAATGAGTCCGGCAGACTGGAGCACCAGAAGTGCGCGACCGCCATTGGTGGGGTCGTTCGGGATGGTGACGTGAGCGCCATCGGGAAGATCCTTCAGCGCTTTGATCTTGCTGGAGTAAACGGCCATCGGTTCCAGATGAACGGTGCCGATGGATTTCAGCTTGAGACCTCTGGACTTGCAGAATTCATCAAGGTATGGTTTGTGCTGGAAATAGTTAGCGTCTAAGCTCTTGTCGTTGAGAGCCATGTTTGGCTGTACGTAGTCGGTGAATTCCACGATTTCTACATTGACGCCGTCTTTGGCGAGCTTGTCTTTTACAGCGCCAAGGATTTCGCCGTGCGGCACCGGAGATACGCCGACTTTGATATTAACGGCTTTGTCTGCTGCTGCGGATTTAGCCGGAGCAGAGGAAGCAGCCTTGTCTCCGCCGCAGCCGGCAAGGAAACCTACAGCTGCTACGGCTGCCAGAGATGCGATGA
>CAVBNJ010000043.1:0-12988 GCA_963596755.1 bacterium | reverse complement strand
CGCCGATGCACTCGCCTACGAGCTCGCCGACATGGAACGCGCGATTAACGGAGACCCTTCCGCCATGCACCTCGACTACACAAAGGACGTCATGGATCTGATGACCGAATTCCGCAGAACCTGGGGCTATACGTACCCGGAAGAAGAAAAATAATCCTGTCAAAAAAAAGCGCCCCTGTCCGATCTGTTTTCTGCCGGACAGGGGCATTTTTCATGACGTATTATCTGCAGTACTCTGCAATTTTCTTTTTCAGTAACTCCGCATCGATCGGCTTTGCGATATGCTCGTTCATTCCGGCCTCTTTGGCGGCCTGCCGGTCTTCGACGAAAGCGTTTGCGGTCATGGCGAAGATCGGGATGGAGGAGGCGTCTGCTTTCCGGGAACGGCGGATTTTCCGCGTTGCCTCAAATCCTCCCATCACCGGCATCATCACATCCATGAGGATCACATCGAAGGTGTATTCGGGGCTGTTCTGATAGAGTTCGAATGCCTGCTTTCCATTGCATGCCTCCGTCACCACCATGTGCTCGTCCTCTAAAATGACGCGGGCGATTTCCCGGTTCAGTTCGTTGTCTTCTGCCAGCAGCACATGGATTCCGCTAAGGTCCGTTTTTCCTTTCTTTGGCTGAAAGCCTGCCCGGCGGATTTCCGCTTTTTCGGCAAGCGGGAAGGTGAGCGTCACAAACACCGTCGTTCCCACACCCTCGCGGCTCTCAATACGGATTGTGCCGCCCATGCGGTCGATCAGGTTTTTGACGATCGGCATGCCGAGGCCCGTTCCCTGGTAGACGCTTCTCGCATCCTGTGCTTCCTGTGTGAACGGCTCGAAAATCGTCTTTAAAAATGATTCGCTCATGCCGATTCCCGTGTCGCGGATCCGCACATCGTACTGCACTTTCTCTCCCGGCAGCATTTTTTCCTCGAGCAGACAGTCCACAGCCCCGCCCGGTTTATTGTATTTGATCGCATTCGTAATGATGTTGATGAAAATCTGCTTCACATGGAGCGGACTGCCGATCACATACGGGTATTTCAGTTCTTCCCGGCTCTCCGCATGAAGCGTGATTCCCTCTTCCGCCGCCCGCATCTCTGTAATGGTCCGGATCTCCCGCGCAAGTGCTTTCATATCGAAGGCTTCCGGATTTAAGACAACCTTCTCATCTCCCAGCTTGTTGAGTTCCAGAATATCGTTGATCAGGCTCAGCAGATGATCCGCTGCCACTCTCGCCTTCTTCCGGTTCCGCGTCAGCATTTCCAGATCATCCGCGTGCTTTTCATTAATTTCCAGCAGGCCGATGATGCCGTTCAGCGGTGTCCGGATATCGTGCGACATGCGCGACAGAAATGCCGTCTTTGCCGCATTCGCCTTCTTTTCACTCTCGAGGGCAATCGTTTTTTCTACAAGCTCATTCTTGTCCAGAATCAGGTTCCAGTGCTCCACCTTTCCGTCCGCATTGATGACTTTGTGGCCGTGGTCTTCGATATATTTCCAGGAACCGTCTTTGCATCGCATCCGGTACGTAATCGCATAATGATCGCTCGTCTCGTACTGCTTCAACGCTGCCGCAATTCCCGTCTCCAGGTCGTCCGGGTGCGCGATTCCGACGATCGTTCCGCCGGATGCCTCCATAAACTCCTCCACCGTGCTGTAGCCCAGCATCTCCGCATACTGCTCCGAGACATATTTAAAGGAGTACGTCGGATCATCGTTGCTGATCTTGACGCCGCCCGGGATCGCACACGTAATGATATCGAGCTGCTGCTGTGCCATTTTATATGCCGCATCCAGCTCTCTCTGGTACTTACGCTCCTTCTGAATCAGCTCATCCACGCAGCGGAAACCGACCACGGCGTAGCGGCCGTCCGGCCCGTATTCCCGCACCGCATGTGCCTGGAAACACGTCTGACCGATCTCGTTCGGTTCCGTCTCAAATGTGAAATGAAACTCTTTTACGGTCTCAAATTTTTTTCGGATCGTCTCGACGCAGAGCTCGTGTTTCATCGCCTCCCGGCTTTTCTCCAGAACGTAGCGGTCGGCATACGCATGCAGATAATCGGTGAAATACAGCTGTTTTTTCTGCTTCGCCACGTTGTTCGATTTCTGGTTGATAATCACCTCGAAACAGTCGGTATCGACATTGATGATGTACGCCGCCGTGTAATCCGCGCCAAGGCCCGAGAGCGTCTTCTGCACGCGGTTGTCGTTTTTAATCAGGCGGTAGCCGAGCCAGTTTGCCAGAACCTCATGGATTTCGATGATTCCCTGCAGCTTATTCTCATCGGGATTGCAGAGATTGACGATGGCAATCAGCCGGGTTCCGTCAAATACCGGGAAGACGTACATGGACTGGATCTTTTCTTTTTTCATCTCGCCATATGCTGCCTTCAGTTTTTTCGGAATCTGCTCCACATCCTCAATATAGATGCTCTCCTTGTTCTGAAATGCCTCTGTCCAGTTCGGATCGCTCATGAACACCATGCCTTCCGGCAGTTTCTCCTGTTTCTCCAGGTTTTCCTTCCATTCATTGACCAGTGAATACTCGCCCTCCACGAACCGCGTCAGCTGTACCTTTGACGATCCGGTGTAATGACCGAGTTCTTTCAGCAGATGGTATTCTGCAAACTGCATTTCCACGGTCCGCTCAAATTCGTTGATCTGTGTATTTAAAAATTCATATGCTGATTTCAAAATGTCGTATCTGTCTTTTTCCATTGCTTCACCTTTTTTCTCAGAATATGTGATACTTTAATTTTAACCACCCGACTTTCTTCTGTCAATGAAAATAACATTACATCACTCGATCATTCCTCTCTGTTTTACGATTCATGAAATATTTCGAAACTTTCTGATTTTCCCTTGCGCAAATTTTAAAATGCGTATATAATTGTCCACAGAAAGCAAAGGGGAGCTCGCGTATGAAGCGTGCTGAGAGTAGGATGCATCTCCTAGACCCTGAACCTGATTTGGGTAATGCCAACGTAGGGAGATACGATATGCACACATTCTGCAGATATACCTCCGTATATCTGCTTTTTTTATTATCAGGCATCTCAATACACACATCATCGACAGGTTTCTTCCAGATTCTTGGATTTGCTTTTCGCAAAAATCTTAAATTTCAGGAGGAACACACATTATGTTAGGCAGTTGTCTTGATAACGTCAGAAAAACTACCCCTCTCGTACACAACATCACAAATTACGTTACCGTAAATGATGTCGCCAACATTCTTCTGGCATGCGGCGCAAGCCCGATCATGTCCGATGAGCCGGAGGATGTCGAGGATATCACATCGATCTGCGGCGGACTGAACATCAACATCGGAACGCTGCACAGAACGAGCATCGACGGCATGTACCGCGCGGGCGCAAAATCGGCTGCCCTCGGCCACAAGATCCTGCTCGACCCGGTCGGCGCAGGCGCGAGCCATTTACGTACTTCAACCGCAGTCGGACTGATGGCAAAAATTCCGTTTACCGCCATCCGCGGAAATATTTCCGAGATCAAAACACTGGTACTCGGAAGCGGAACGACAAAAGGCGTTGACGCCGACATTGCGGATAAAGTAACCGATGAAACCCTCGACAGCTCCGTTGCTTTTGCCAAGAATTTTGCGAAAGACCACAACTGTGTTGTCGCCATCACAGGAGCCATCGACCTCGTCGCCGATGCGGATACCTGCTATGTGATCCGCAACGGACGCCCGGAAATGGGAAGCATCACCGGAACGGGCTGCCAGCTCTCCGGCATGATGACTGCTTACCTTGTGGCAAACCCGGACGAGCCGTTAAAGGCCGCTGCCGCCGCTGTCTGTGCCATGGGTCTTGCCGGCGAGATCGGCTGGAGCCACATGAAACCGGAGGACGGAAACTCCACTTACCGGAACCGCATCATCGACGCCATCTACCACATGGACGGCGAGACGCTGGAGAAAGGTGCGAAATATGAAGTGCGATAAGAAAGACCTGCTTTTATATGCCGTGACAGACCGCACCTGGCTGAACGGCGAGACTCTGTACAGCCAGGTGGAAAAGGCGCTGCAGGGCGGAGCGACATTTATTCAGCTCCGTGAAAAAGATCTTGATTCGGAACATTTTATGGAAGAAGCGCTCGAGCTGAAAAAACTCTGTGCCGAATATCATGTTCCGTTTGTGATCAACGATAATGTGGAAATCGCTGCAAAGATGGACGCGGACGGCGTTCATGTCGGCCAGAGCGATATGGAGGCCGGTGATGTCCGTGCCAAATTAGGACCGGACAAGATCATCGGTGTTTCAGCCCAGACCGTCGAACAGGCCGTTCTCGCCGAGCAGCGCGGAGCCGATTACCTCGGTGTCGGCGCAGTCTTCCACACCGGATCGAAAGCGGACGCGCAGGATGTCAGCCACGAAACGCTGACTGCCATCTGCAATGCGGTCAATATTCCGGTCATCGCCATCGGCGGCATCACACGTGACAACGTGACGGAGCTTGCCGGCAGCGGCATCTGCGGCATCGCCGTTATCAGCGCGATTTTCGCGCAGAAGGATATTGTTTCGGCGACGAAGGATCTGAAAGAACAGACCTTACGCATGCTGGAACAGAAATAATTTTCACGTAACTTTTCAACCATTTCACCAGGCGGCAGACTGGGGGCACCACTTTCTTTGTCGCCTGCCCAAAAACAAAAGTAATGCAAAGGAGTAATCTCATGGACGCACAAAACATGAAAACAGCATTAACAATCGCAGGAAGTGATTCCAGCGGAGGCGCCGGCATTCAGGCAGACATCAAAACCATGATCACCAACGGGGTTTACGCCATGTCGGCAATTACCGCTCTTACTGCACAGAACACCACCGGCGTTTCCGGTATCTTCGATGTAACACCGGAATTTCTGGCCGCACAGCTTGACGCAGTCTTTACGGACATCTTTCCGGATGCCGTCAAGATCGGTATGGTATCCTCCCCGGCACTGATCGAAGTCATCTCCGAACGGCTTCGTTTCTACCAGGCAAAACACATTGTTGTTGATCCAGTTCTCGTCGCTACGAGCGGCTCCGCACTCGCTTCGGGCGGCGTGCCTGACCTGATGAAAAAGCTTCTCTTTCCTCTATCTGAGGTCATCACACCGAATATTCCAGAGGGTGAAGTTCTCTCCGGCATCGAAATCCATTCCGAAAGCGATATGGAACGCGCCGCAAAAGAGATCGGGGATTCCTGCGGATGCGCCGTTCTGTTAAAGGGCGGCCACAGCATCAATGACGCCAACGATCTTTTATATCACAACGGGGAATTTGCCTGGTTCACCGGCAAGCGCATTGACAACCCGAACACGCACGGCACCGGCTGTACGCTGTCCAGCGCCATCGCATCGGGCCTCGCAAAGGGACTTTCCCTTCCGGATGCCATTTCCGCCGCAAAAGAATATATTTCGGGCGCACTTGCCAGCATGATGGATCTCGGCCACGGCTCGGGACCGCTGAACCACGCTTACCGGATTTAAATTTGGATTTTGATAAAGGAGAAGAACATAGATGGAACGCAATTACGCAACACAGATGGACGCCGCACGCCGCGGCATTGTAACACCGGAGCTGAAAAAAGTCGCAGAAAAAGAGTATATGTCTGTTGAGGATCTGATGCCGCTCGTTGCCAGCGGAAAGGTGGCCATCCCGGCCAATAAGCTGCACACCTGCATCGACCCGGAGGGCATCGGCTCTATGCTGCGCACGAAAATCAACGTAAACCTCGGTGTCTCAAAAGACTGTAAAGATTACGATGTAGAGATGCAGAAGGTACTCTCCGCCGTCAACATGGGCGCAGAAGCCATCATGGACCTGTCGAGCCACGGCAATACACAGCCGTTCCGCCGCAAACTGACCTCCGAATGTCCGGCGATGATCGGTACTGTACCGGTTTACGACAGTGTCATCCACTATCAGAGAGACCTTGACACCCTGACCGCCAAAGACTTCATCGACGTCATCCGCCTCCATGCTGAGGACGGTGTCGACTTCGTCACCCTGCACTGCGGCATCACCAGAAAGACGATCGATCAGATCCGCAAACACAAACGGAAAATGAACATCGTTTCCCGCGGCGGCTCCCTCGTTTTCGCCTGGATGTGCATGACCGGCGAGGAGAACCCGTTCTACGAGTATTACGATGAAATTCTTGATATCTGCCGCGAGTACGACGTAACAATCTCCCTCGGCGATGCCTGTCGTCCGGGCTGTCTGGCCGATGCAACGGATGTCTGCCAGATCGAGGAGCTGGTGCGCCTCGGCGAACTCACCAAACGCGCCTGGGAGAAAGACGTTCAGGTCATGGTCGAGGGACCGGGCCACGTTCCGATGGATCAGATTGCCGCCAACATGAAAGTGCAGCAGACGATCTGCATGGGCGCTCCGTTCTATGTTCTCGGACCTCTCGTTACCGATATTGCACCGGGCTATGACCATATCACCGCAGCCATCGGAGGCGCGATTGCCGCGATGAGCGGCGCCGCTTTCCTGTGCTACGTAACGCCGGCAGAGCATCTGGCTCTTCCGAACCTGGACGACGTAAAGCAGGGCATCATCGCAAGCAAGATTGCCGCACACGCTGCCGACATCGCAAAAGGCGTGCCGCATGCGCGTGATATCGACGACAAGATGGGCGATGCACGCCGCGTACTCGACTGGGAAGCACAGTGGAAATGTGCCCTCGACCCGGAGACTGCAAAAGCCATCCGCGCCGACCGCTCCCCGGAACAGGAAGACACCTGCTCGATGTGCGGTAAATTCTGTGCCGTGCGAAGCATGAACAAGGCTTTAAACGGCGAACATATCGACATTCTCTAATTTTATCTGATATCATTACATACCTTACGCGAAAAGGAACGGTTTTCATTACGAATCCGTTCCTTTTCTGCGTTTTCCCGCTCACGACAAACGCATGAGTAAATAAATTGTGAACACGCCCCTTTTCTGGTAGAATAAAAGAAAAAGGGGCGTGTTGTTTATGCAGGAATTATTAGAGTGGATGGAATACATTGAGGATACCCGTCAGCAGACAAAGGTCCGTCATACGTTGAAAGATATTCTCGTCATTGTACTGTTTGCAACTCTTGCAAATGCAGATGACTGGGTTGAGATGGCATTGTTTGCAGAAAGCTATCAGGATTATCTTCGCAAATATATCGAATTAAAGAACGGAATCCCCTCGCATGATACGATCCGGCGCGTTATGGGGATGCTGTCGCCGGAAATTCTGCAGCAGCTTTATGGAAAATGGCAGGAGCGGCTGGATAAAAATGATGGGGAACTGCTGAAGAAGATCATCTGCATTGATGGAAAAACGATGTGCTCGAATAAGCGAGGAGAGGAAAAAGCAAGCCATATTGTTTCCGCATGGAGTAAGGAAGATGGATTCTGCCTGGGACAGAAAGCAGTAGAAGAAAAAAGCAATGAAATAACAGCAATTCCGGAGCTGCTGGAGAAAATCCAGATAAAGGGTCAGATTATTACGATTGATGCGATGGGAACGCAGACAGCAATCGCAGAAAAAATCCGACAGAAGCGGGCAGATTATGTTTTGGCATTGAAGAAAAATCAATACACACTGTACGAAGATGTAAAAGAATACTTTGCAAATAAAAAGTTTCTGGAAGAAATACGACAAAAAGGTGATTATAAAAAGACGCAGGAGAAAGCGCATGGTCAGATAGAAACAAGAGAGTATTATCAGACGGAAGACATCAAATGGCTGAGTCAGAAGAAAAACTGGAAGGGCTTAAAAAGCATCGTGATGGAGAAGAAGAGGATTGAAAAAGCAGGAAAGATAACGTATGAATATCGATACTTTCTAAGCAGCTTGAAAGCGGATATCCATGAAGCAAGCCGTGCTGTGCGTGGACATTGGAGTATAGAAAGTATGCACTGGCATTTGGATGTAACATTTCGAGAGGATGCAAATACGACGATAGATAAGATGGCAGCGCAAAATTTGAATATCATAAGGAAATGGAGCCTGAGTATTTTGAAACCGGCAGAAATAACAAGACATAAGTTGTCGATGAGAAAGAAAAGGTTCGTAGTAAGTCTGCGGCCAATTAAGTATTTGGAAGAACTTTTAGAAGCTTAAAAAAACAGGAAAAAATGGAATTGGAAGTGGATAACCATTCATGCGTTTGTCGTGTTTCCCGCTCGTCTGCGGTTGAAAAAAAGGCTGTCTTATTGTATAATAAAAATGTTAGAGTTTTTTACAGCGTTTTACTATCAAGAAAAGAGGTATTACATATGAGCCTTTATTCCATTGTGGTACCGGTGTACAACTCAGAGCATTCGCTCGAAGAGCTTTATACCCGTATCCGGAATGTTTTTGAAAATACGATTCACGAGGATTTCGAACTGATCCTTGTCGATGACAGTTCCAAAGACCATTCGTATGAGATTATGAAAAAGCTCCGCGCAGCCGACAAGCGTGTCCGCATTATCACCATGGCGAAGAACTTCGGACAGCATCCTGCCCTTCTGTGCGGTTTTTCTTACTGTCAGGGCGATTTCGTCATCACCATGGACGACGATCTCCAGCATCCGCCGGAAGAGCTTCCGAAAATGATCAACGTGATGAACGAGCGCGACGATGTCGATGTCATCATCGCACGGTACCACGGCAGAAAACACAACTTCATCCGCCGCATGGGAACCCGCGTTTCTGTCTATGCCACATCAAAAATGCTCGGCAAAGACCCGAATCTTGAGATCACAAGCTTCCGCCTGATGCGCCGCTTTATCGTGGATGCCCTGCTCGGCATGAATGTGCATCTGCCGCAGATCGGAAACCTGCTGGTACAGACTTCAAACCGCATCATCAACGTGGATGTCAACCACGATGCGCGCAAATACGGAAAGAGCGGCTACAGCTACCGCCGTCTGGCGAAAGATCTGTTCCACGACATCATTTCCAACTCGGCGTTTCCGCTCATCGTGGTACGGGACATCGGAATTGCCAGTTTCCTCGTCAGCATCATCCTCGGCGTTTACTATCTGATCAAGTATTTCTGCCTGGGAAGCCCGGTTCAGGGATGGACCACACTGGTGCTCTTAATCACCGGCTACTCCGGCCTTCTGCTGCTCGCCGTCGGCATCATCGGACAGTATCTGATGAACATCCTCAATGAGACGAGAAAGATGCCGAATTACACCGTTCGGGAGGAAGATGTGTAATGAGAACTGCTTCTGAAATCGGCGGTTATCTCCAGATGGAAGAGCTTCCGGGACGCGAATACCACCCGGAGCTCTTCGCTCTCAACCTCGCCCGCTGCGCGTTTCTGTTCGCAGCGGATCTGCGGGGATGCAAAAAAGTATATCTGCCTTATTTTCTGTGCGATTCCGTCATCGACGCAGCGCGCCATCACGGGATGGACATCGAGTTTTACCAGATTGATGAAGCTTTTCGTCCCGTTCTGCCGCAGACCGTCGATGCGGACGCACTTTTTTATGTCGTCAATGCGTACGGCCAGCTCTCCGATGAGGATCTGATCTCGCTTCGTGACCGTGTGGGATATCTTCTCGTCGATCACGTCCACGACTTTTTCCGCAGACCGCTTCCGGGCATGGATGCTCTTTATTCCTGCCGGAAATTTTTCGGACTGCCGGACGGCGCGTATCTTTCCATCGGAGAAGGACTTCCTCACAGCGAAGAAGCTGCCGCACAGTACGATGCCCTTTTGGAGGACCGCTCCTCTGCCCGCATGGGCCATATCCTCGGACGGTATGAGGACGGGGCTTCGGCGCATTACCAGACGATGCTCGCAAACGCCGATACGTTCCATCAGGAGCCGCCGAAGCGGATGTCACCGCTGACGCACAACCTGCTGCGCGGCATCGATTATGAGACGGCAAAGGCGAAACGGAATGCAAACTACAACAAGCTGAACGAGCTGCTCGGCAGTGCTTCCAGAAAAGCCTTCCCGCGGACGGACGGACCGCTCTGCTATCCATTTTATGTGAATGGCAACGGTGCGGCGCTTCGAAAAGCACTGGCCGCGGAAAAGATCTTCGTTCCGACCTACTGGTCCAATGTGGTGCGCGATCTGCCGGATGATTCCATCGAGCATGATTTTGCCGCCAACATTCTTGCCCTGCCGTGCGACCAGCGCTATACACCGGACGATATGGCATATATGGCAGAAACATTACTGAAATTATTAGAGAAATAAAGGGAGAACTTCCATGAATAACCGAATTATGATCCTTGGATCCCTCGATGAATTTGTCAAGCTGACTAAAATGGCAAAAGAACGCGGAATCTACACGGTTGTCTGCGACGGAAACCCGGACGGACCGGCGAAAAAACTTGCAGACGCTTCCTACGACCTCGATGTGCGCGATACGGACGCCATCGCAGAGGTCTGCCAAAAAGAACAGGTCGACGGCATCCTGACCGCCTTTTCCGATCTGCTGCTGGAATGTATGGTCAAAATTGCCGCAAAGGCCGGCCTTCCGTGCTATCTGACACCGGAGCAGGCTGTTTACTACCGCGATAAGAGCGTGATGAAAAACATGTTCCACAAGATCGGTGTTCCGACTCCGCAGTTTCTGCGCCTGAAACCGGACTTTACGGATGACGAAGTCAAAGGCTTCCCGTTCCCGGCTGTCACAAAGCCGATCGACAAGTACGGCTCCCGCGGCCTCTTTGTTGTCAACTCTGCTGAGGAAATCCGTTCCTGCTTCACAAAAAGCTGTGAGTCCTCGGATATCAAAGAGATTCTTCTCGAGGAGTACAACACCGGCTATGAATTCAACCTGATGTCCTACGTTCACGAAGGTCAGGTTTATGTGCTCGGTCTTGCCGACCGTGAAAAGACGAAAATCGATCCTGCCTCGATTCCGATCAGCACACGAAATGTCTATCCGTCCTGCCTGATGGACCACGTGTACGATGATGCGCGCGCGATTCTGCAGAAAGTCATCGCCTTTACCGGCCAGACCGAAGGCGAGCTCTCGATGCAGTTCTTCTGGGCTGCAGACCGCGGCATCCAGGTCTGCGAGGTGGCTGCGCGCTTCCTCGGCTACGAGCACGAGCTGATCGAATACTGCAGCGGCCTTTCTCTCGAAGAGCTGATGCTCGACAGTGTTTACGATCCCGATGCGTTTGCCAAAAAGCTTGCCGCACACGATCCGTGGTTCAAAAAAGTCTCTGCGGTTCTCTACTTCCAGGGAAAAGAAGATGTGATCGCGGACCTTTCGATCGCAAAGGACTGTCTCGATCTGCCGGAGATTGTTTCGTCCCAGCTCTTCTATGAGGACGGGGAGAAAATCACTGCATTTGCACGGCCGTACGTCGCAAGATGCTGCATCTCCTCGGATTCCCGCCTGCTCGTCAATATCTGGACGGACCGGATTTTTGACGGTATGAGCATCACAAATGCCAAAGGCGAAGAACTGTTATATCAGAACCAGAGAACGATGTACCCGGACTGCACCGATCCGGATCTGCGTTCCTGATGATCTGAAATTGAACTATCTTATCGTCAAAAAATCCCGCCGGGACTGCCGGAAACAGCATCTGCTGTCCGGTTTCCCCGACGGGATTTCTTTTTTTCTAAATTTATTTCGCCCATCCTTCGGCATAACGGACTGCCTTGTGCCATCCGTTCATCTTCGCATCGCGCTCCTCTTTCGAGAGCTCCGGCTCAAAGGTACGGTCAATGGCGCCGTTCTGCTTTACGGTCTCCTGATCCGGCCAGTAGCCAACGGCAAGACCGGCAAGGTAAGCGGCTCCCATCGCGGTCGTCTCAATGCAGCACGGCCGCTCCACCGGCGCCTGGCTGATGTCCGCCTGGCACTGCATCAGGAAGTTGTTGGCACTCGCTCCGCCGTCCACACGCAGTGCGGAAAGCTTCATGCCGGAGTCTGCCTCCATCGCTTTTAAAACATCATCCACCTGATACGTGATCGATTCCAGAGTCGCGCGGATCACATGGTATTTGTTGACACCGCGGGTCAGGCCGAGAATCGTTCCTCGCGCATACTGATCCCAGTACGGTGCTCCGAGGCCGGTAAATGCCGGTACGACGTAACAGCCGTTCGTGTCATTCACCTTCTGCGCCATGTACTCGGAATCCGCCGAGGACTCGATCAGCTTCATTTCATCGCGCAGCCACTGGATCGCAGCTCCGCCGACGAAAATCGATCCTTCGAGCGCGTATGTAATCTTGTCGCCGATGCCCCACGCGATCGTGGTGACAAGGCCGTGTGTCGAGGAAACCGGTTTGTCTCCGGTGTTCATCAGCAGGAAGCAGCCTGTTCCGTACGTATTTTTTGCCTCGCCCGGCGCAAAGCATGTCTGGCCGAACAACGCCGCCTGCTGGTCTCCTGCTGCTCCCGCGATCGGGATCGGACCGCCGAAATACGTGGATGCCGTCTCCCCGTAGACACAGCTGGACGGGCGCACCTCCGGCAGTATACAGAGCGGAATATTCAGCTCTTTTAAGATATCCTCATCCCATTTCAGGGTGTGAATGTTGAACAGCATTGTGCGGGATGCATTCGTGTAGTCGGTGACGTGTACTTTTCCCTTCGTCATTTTCCAGATCAGCCACGTCTCCACGGTTCCGAAATAGAGATCTCCTCTCTCTGCCCGTTCGCGCACGCCCGGCACTTCGTCGAGAATCCATTTCAGCTTCGTTGCGGAGAAGTAAGCATCGATCACAAGACCTGTTTTTTCCCGGAACTTGTCAACCAGCCCGCGCTCCATCAGCGAATCACAGTATTCTGACGTTCTGCGGCACTGCCATACGATCGCATTGTAGACCGGCTCTCCCGTCTTTTTATCCCAGACAATCGTCGTCTCTCTCTGGTTTGTGATGCCGATCGCTGCGATATCTTCGTACGATGCGCCCGCTTTCTGCATTGCCTCCACGGCTACACCGAGCATCGTGGACCAGATTTCATTTGCATCGTGCTCCACCCAGCCCGGTTTTGGGAAACGCTGGGTAAATTCCTTCTGTGCAAGGC
>CAVBNJ010000042.1:0-13312 GCA_963596755.1 bacterium | reverse complement strand
GAGATGCATTACAGCCGGTACCGCAAAGAGTGGTGGGAGGAATCGCTGCGCAAGATCAAGGCGGGCGGCGTTTCCATCGTCTCGGTCTATGTGATCTGGATTCACCACGAAGAAGAGGAAAATATATTTGATTTCGAGGGATGCCGCGACATCGGAACGTTCGTGAGACTGTGCCGGAAGGTCGGTCTGTCGGTATTTTTACGTATCGGACCGTTCGTGCACGGCGAGGTGCGGAACGGCGGATTCCCGGACTGGATCATCAAAAGAGAGAAAGAGGGCATGGCGATCCGCTGCAACAATGAGGAGTATCTTGGCTATGTCAGACGGTTCTGGTCGAAGGTGTATGAGCAGGTGGACGGATGCATGGAAAAGGACGGCGGTCCGGTGATCGGCATCCAGATCGAGAATGAGTACGGCCACGTCGGCGGTCTGCAGGGACCGGAGGGCGAGGCGCACATCCGCACCCTGACAGCGATGGCAAAAGAGATTGGTTTTGATGTCCCGCTGTACACGGCGACCGGCTGGGGCGGAGCCTGTATCGGCGATCTGCTTCCGGTCATGGGCGGCTACTGCGAAGCACCGTGGGATCAGAGAACGTGCGAGATTGAGCCGAACAAAAACTTTGTGTTCAGCCATACGAGAAACGATGCATTGATTGCCAGTGACCACCATGTGGAAAATGCAAACAGCTATAACGAAGAAGATTTTCCGTTTTTGACAGCGGAACTCGGCGGCGGAGTCCAGGTTACGATGCACAGAAGACCGGTGGCAGAGGGGCGCGATATCGGAGCGATGTCTACCGTGAAAATGGGAAGCGGGGCAGGGCTGCTCGGCTACTATATGTACCACGGCGGCAGCAATCCGAAGGGAAAACTTTCCACGCTGCAGGAGAGCCGCGCGACGGGATATCTGAACGATCTGCCGGAGATCAATTACGATTTCAACGCACCGATCCGGCAGTACGGAACGATTTCGGACAACTATCGGGAGATCAAGCTGCTTTCGCTGTTCTTACAGGATTTCGGCGAGGATATGGCGGCGCTCCGGTCGGAAGTTCCGGAAAAACAGGTTGTGCCGGGTGACATGCACACGATCCGGACGGCGTGCCGCCACGATGCGGATCATGGATACGTCTTTTTCAACAACTATCAGAGAAGATGGAAGATGGACGATCATCCGCAGGTAAAACTGGAGGGACTTCTGGATGGAAAAGAGAGCGTGGAATTTCCGGCATTTGACCTGAAAGAGGGAATGTATGGATTTTTCCCGTACAAGATGAAGCTGAATGATGCGGTCCTTCACACGGCGCTTGCCACACCGCTCTGCGTTCTGCATACGAAAGCAGGAGATACGTTTGTATTCTACGGTGATCTCGATCCGCAGATCCAGTGGGAGGGCGATGCGCGGGCAGATCTCTGCCTGATCTCCCGCAGGGAGGCGCTGAATGCGTGGAAGGTGCATCTCGATCAGGATTATCTTGTTCTTTCGGAAAATTATGTCTGGGAAGAAAACGGTGTGCTCGTCGTGACGGGAAGTGGAAAAACCACGATCGCTGTGTATCCGGCTGTGGAAAATGGCATTGCGGATTTCAAAGAGTGTGGAAAACGAGGAAACTTTACGCTGTATGAGCGCATCTGCACGGCACAGGAGCCGGAGGCGGAACTTGTCTGCCGGGAGCAGGAGAAAGAGAAAGCAGTCTACGAGCTGAAGCTTGCTTATCCGGGTGAAAAGAAGTATCATGATGCGCTTGTTTTTCTGACCTGGCACGGAAACCGGATGGAAGTGTTTGCGGGGGAAGAGAAAATCAACGATTATTTCTATACCGGACAGGAGGCACTGCTGAGTCTTGGCTATTTCGATTTTCCGGAGAAACTGAAACTCGTTGTCTATCCGCTGCATCCGGGCGATCCGGTCTTTCTGGAAAAGCAGCCGGAGTTTGTGGATGGCTGCGCCTGCAAAATTGAGAAGCTGCGCGTGGAGACGCTGTTTCGATGAAGAGAGAAAGGGAAACGAACATGAACCAGAGTGGATTTATCTATGGCGGGGACTACAACCCGGAACAGTGGCTCGCGATGCCGGAGATTCTGGAGCAGGATATCGAATATATGAAGGAAGCGCATATCAACGAGGTGACGCTGGGCGTCTTTTCGTGGTCGGTGCTCGAGCCGGAGGAGGGTGTGTACCATCTGGAATGGCTGGAAAAAATCATAGACCGGATGCAGGAGAACGGAATCTCGGTGATTCTCTCGACACCGTCGGCGGCGCGGCCGAAATGGCTGGCGGACAAGTACCCGGAGGTGCTGCGCGTGAATGCGGACCGCACGAAGAATCTGTTCGGCGGACGCCATAACCATTGCTATACATCACCGGCATACCGGGAGAAGGTGGCGAAGATTGACCGGCTGCTGAGTGAAAAGTTCGGAAAGCACCCGGCAGTGAAGATGTGGCATATTTCGAATGAGCTTGGCGGCGAGTGCCACTGCCCGCTCTGCCAGAAGGCGTTTCAGGGATGGCTGAAGAAGAAATACAAGACGATCGATGTGCTGAATGATGCGTGGAATACGACGTTCTGGAGCCACCGCTACCAGAATTTCGAGCAGATCGAGAGCCCGTCCCCGAAAGGCGAGATGGGGCTTCACGGGCTGAATCTCGACTGGAAACGGTTCGTGACGGATCAGACGGCGGACTTTGTCGCATGGGAAAAGGCGGCGATCCGCGAGGGCGGTTCCGATCTTCCGGTGACGATCAACATGATGTATGATTTCCAGGGGCTGAATTACCATAAATTCAAGGACCTGATCGACGTTGTGTCCTGGGATAATTATCCGACGTGGCACAAAGAAGCGGAAACCGTGACGGCGCTTGACACGGCGCTGCAGCACGATTTTATGCGGAGTATCTTAAAAAAACCGTTCCTTCTGATGGAATCCTGCCCGACGAGCACGAACTGGCAGAGCGTCAGCAAGCTGAAACGGCCGGGACTTCTGAAGGCATCATCGCTGCAGGCCGTGGCGCACGGATCGGACAGTGTTCAGTATTTCCAGATTCGCCAGAGCCGTGGTGCGAGTGAGAAATTCCATGGAGCCGTGATCGATCATTACGGCGGAAAGGATACGCGTGTATTCCGCGAGGTGACGGAGACGGGAGAGGCACTTCAGAAACTGGCGCAGATCGCGGGAAGCACGACGAAGGTACAGGCGGCCATTCTGCACGACTGCGAAAGCCGCTGGGCGATGGAGGATGCGCAGGGACCGCGGAACATGGGGCTGCATTACATGGACACCGTGAAAAAGATATACGGCGGCCTGCGGAAACTGGGGCTGAACGTGGATTTCCTCGACATGGAGGACAGCCTTTCCGGCTACCAGATCGTCTTCGCACCGATGATGTATCTGTTCCGGGCAGGAATTGAAGAGAAAATCCGGAAATTCGTGGCGGACGGCGGCACCTTTGTGATGACGTACTGGTCGGGAATTGTGGATGAAAATGACCTCTGCTTCCTGGGCGGAACGCCGCACGGGCTGATGGATGTATTCGGACTTCGGAGCACCGAGCTGGACGCGCTGTATGACCAGGATGTGAATGCGGGAGTGGGATCCGGAAAGACGTATGAGATCCGGAACTTCTGCGATCTGGTGAAGACGAACGGAGCAGAAACACTGCTGACGTACCGCGACGATTTCTATGCGGGATACCCGGCGCTGACAAAAAATGCATTTGGAGCAGGCGAGGCGTATTACGTCTGCGCAGACTTTGAACAGGCATTTTACAATGACTTCTGCCGGAAACTCGCAGAAGAAAAAAATCTGGAACTCCCGTCCGCAGACATCCCGGAGGGACTCGATGCGGCGACGAGAGAGGATGAGAAGTATCGCTACCTGTTCGTACAGAACTACGGAACAGAGCCAGCAGCCTTCCAGCTAGATGAAGGATATCTGCCGATGACGGGGGAGTATGACGGAGTAGTTGGAAAATTTGAGACGGTTGTGTTTCAGAAAGAAAAATAGAATTTGAAGGAAAAATAAAAGACGGCAGGCTGTGTGTGATTGCACAGTCTGCCGTCTTTTGCATGGACAGTTATTTTTCATTCACATCAATGATAACATATTCCGATCTACATCCGGTTTTGAATTTGATTGCCCAGTCGGAAATGCCGGAGGTTACGATATAGTCCGTGTTTTCCAGGTGTGTGAGTCCGTAAATATTGTCATCCCCGCTCATTTGAAAGAGGCGGTTCAGCTGCATCAGCGGGAATAACTGACCGCCGTGGGTATGGCCGGAGAGGACGAGGTCAACGCCGGCTGCCGCTTCTGCATCGTATTCCCGCGGCTGATGGTCGAGCACGAGCCAGAATTTCTGCGGGTCCAGATCCTGTGTCAGTTCGGAAACGCTTTTTCGGGTGCCGCCGAAATCCAGTTCTTCGGAGGCGTCTTTTCGTCCGATCAGATAAAAACGGTTGTCGACCAGAACGGATTCATCCTGCAGAACAGTAACGCCGTTCTTTTCAAGCTCTGCCACGAGATCATCACCGGTGTAACCGCGCTGTCCGTTGGAATACAGGCCTTTGTCATGATTTCCAAAGACAAAGTAAACGCCGTACGATGTGTGGACATCCCCGAGTGCGCGGCAGGCATCGATCATATCCTGTTTGGATGTATCTTCATCCACAAAATCACCGGCGATCACGAGCACATCGGGATTCTGCGCCTGAATCTGTGCGAGGTGCGGGGCAAGTCCGGCTCCGTCAAAGGTAGTTCCGACATGGGAATCCGCAAACAGGGCAACGCGGAAGGAGCCGCTCTGTTTTTCAGTCTGAAAAGTGTCGTTCGTCTGCCAGACATGAAACGCCTGCACCCAGCCGACGGCCAGATAGGCAATGGTAAAAAGAATCGCTGCTGCGCCAGCATAGTAACGGCGGAACTTCTGTTTTCGGATTTTCTGGATCAGATACAGCAGAAGTTCAGCCAGCAGCCAGAATACGACAAGATGCAGCAGGATGATAATGGCATTCATATAGCCGATTGCCACCCAGAAAGCCGCCAGCGGCAGAAGAACGGCAAGTGCACTGGCAAGCCAGCCGAAAGTTTTGTTTTTCTGCGAAAGATTTGCAAAGCACGAAAAACGCTTCACACGGCTGATCAGATAGAAAATTCCTGCGATTCCAAGAATAAAAATTCCGCCGGATAAGATAGCCCAAAGCATGTAAGATCACTCCTTGTCTGTTAAGTAGCACTGTTTAGTACGATTTCGTATTTTCTTATCATAATAGGAATCACATCTCCTGTCAAGCAATCTATTTCAGCTCTTTTTCTGCCTTTTCCCAGATGTTCTCGTCCAGATCGGTCAGTGCCAGCGCATCGGCGAGTTCACGCACCCGTTTCACGGTGAGATAAAAGTAATTCACACCGCAGGTCAGTGTCCGTTTCAGGGAGCGGGCGAGTACATTGCCATGCATTTCCAGGTCGGCGCGGTCAAATTCGGCGAGATAGCCGTCGAGATCGTAGGGGAGCTGGAAGAGCTCTGTGCGCCAGGTATTGTTTTCCAGCGTCAGAATTGCGAAGTGCGCATGACCGCCGACTCCATCGAGAGCAAGTCCGAGAGATCCGGGATTCAGGTACGTTTTTCCGGCGTATTCTTTCTGTTCCTGTTTGTGACTGTGGCCGCCGAGCAGCATAGCGGCGTCGAGATGTTCCAGATGGGAAAGCAGAAGCTCCGGATGCAGCCCGAAATTCCCGCGGATTTCACCGGGCGCGCCGTGGCAGAGACGAAGTGCCGGAAACAGAGAATTGCGGCATGTATCCGGCGTAACTTCTTCCTGCGGAACAAAAACGGGAATCAGTTTCCCAGTCTTATCGAACTTTCCAATCAGAACACCGTCCGTCGGAAGCTGCTCAAAAAATTCCAGATCCTCTTTGGTAAGATTTCGAAACGTGTAGTCTAAAAGCCCGCTGGTCGAAGACCCCGCCTTCCAGTTCTGCGGATGCCGGAGATTTTCCAATAGATATTCCTCCCGGTTTCCGCGCACCAAATAGCACGGAAATTCCTCCTGCATTTCGCAAAGCGCCTCCATCATCCGCTGCGGAAACGGCCCATCCGTCACAAAATCCCCCAGTCCGATGATCCCATCAATCTCCTGTCCGCAAAGAAACGCCATCACCTCCGAAAGCGCATAATAATTCCCGTGAAGATCACTGATTACTGCTAATTTCATGTATTGTCCTTTCTGTGTCAGACGTGTAAAAATGCGAGATACTGTCTTGATTTTAACAAAAGGATGAGAAGAACGCAATTTATAAAAATATAAGAATGAAACAGTAGCAGTCGAATCGCAAATATGATATAGTAATAAGACAAAAGAACATTATACCATGGCATCTGTGTCTGCAATGGAACAGGCCTCCTTTCAGCACATCATTGGGCGGGCGGAAGGGTACAGAAAAGCGAGGAAAGGAGAACATATGGGAGTTGCAGACAATGAAACAAAGGCGTACATGAGAGAAAATGAAATTTTTGCGGATGCATTCAATTTTTTTCTCTATGACGGTGCGCAGAAAATCCAGCCCGGGCTGCTGCGGGAACTGGATACCACAGAGCTTATTCAGTTACCTGAAACGGACGAAAAAAAGTTAAGTGAGGTGATTCAGAAATACCGTGATGTACTAAAATCCGTGGTACTTATGCAGGACGAAAAAGCCTCATACCTCTTGCTTGGAATCGAAAACCAGACGGATGTGCATTATGCCATGCCAGTGCGGAATATGCTTTATGATGCCATGCAGTACCAAAAACAAATCTCGGAACTTGCAGCAGATCGCCGGGAACATTGTGCGGAATTGAAAATGACAGGCGCAGAATATCTTTCTGGATTTCAGAAGACAGACAAACTCCTGCCGGTAATTACGCTGGTGATTCACTTCAGCGCAGCGGAATGGGACGGAGCAAAATCGCTGCATGAAATGATGGAATGGCCAGATGTACGGTTAAAGGAATATGTGCAGGATTACAAAATTCATCTGATTGATCCGGCAAAAATCAGGCCAGAGGAGTTTGAAAAGTTTTCGACGAGTCTCAGAGAAGTGTTGGAATATATCAAATGTTCGAAAGATAAGAAAAAGCTGAGAAAACTGGTGGAAAATAATCCACGAATGACCATGGAAGTAAATGCGGCGAGAGTCATTCAGGCGGTGACAGGAACAAAATTCAGGATTTCAGAAGAAACGGAGGTAGTGGATATGTGTCAGGCAATTGATGAAATGATGGCGGACAGCAGAGAAGATGGGATGAAACAAGGTGTGGAAAAAGGTAAGTTTGAGGCATTATCAAACTTATTGAAAAAAGGAACCATCACTATCCAGGATGCTGCCGACTGTATGGCAATGTCCGTGGCAGAATTCCAAAAGCTGGTTCATACGTATCCAGTCTGATCTGGAAAAACCTGCTGACAGAGAAAGCATGTTATGGTAAGATCAAAGACAGAGAGTTTCGAATATCTTTACTGTCGGAGGGAATGTATGATTAATCGGGAAGACATGCTGGAGCTGACGAGGAGAATGACGCCGGCGCGGACTTCGTTTGTGCGGATGGCGGGATGCTATACGGATTCGGATGGGGAGTATGACGGCAGTTTCAACATTCATTTTCTGAAACTGTCCGGTTCGGAGAAGGCCAGGAATCTGGCGATTGCCAAGAAAATTCCGTTTGCGGAATCGAATGAGCAACTGCGGGAATACCGTTTTCCGGAAGAATCCCAGGAGCCGGGCAGCATCTGGCAGATGCTGATGGCGCTGCGGGAATGCGGTCTGAAAAATGATGCGCTGCTGGAAACGTTTTATGATATCCTGATCGAAGGACTGCAGATTCACGGAGCCTATGCCATTTACATGTTTTACGACCGTTATGATATTCCGGCAAAAGCTTCCGACAAAGAGCGCCTGGGTGAATCAGAGGAAATGTTCCCCTATCTGATCTGCGCTGTCTGCCCGCTGGTCGGGGAATACGAGCCGGGAAATCCCGTCTGCGGATTCCTGTTTCCGGCATTTGTGGACCGGAGCGGAGATCTGGAACGGGTTGATATTTATGCGGAGCGCGCGGCATGGGGCGATCGGATCGCCGGCATTCTGGGTGCAACGGGGCGAAAATTTGGCAGCAGTTTTTAACACCAGTAGACAAGAAGTCCCCCGCTTCTAAAGCGGTGGGATGAATTGTTAAAAGAAACATAACGGCAGTGGCGGGCGGAGAGAAATCGGTATCCTCCACTGACATGAGGCAAGTTACAGTCGAACTATTTTCGACGTGTCAGACTCCGTGAAAATACCGACTGTGAGTTGAAACAAAAAGTGAATACAAAAAAGCTTCCCAGCGGACTTGCACGTGAGTGCGTTTTATCGTCCGCAATCGGGAAGCTTTTTCTGTCTGCGTCTGGATCAGCAATACAGAGCTTTTACTGTGCCGCACCTGCCGCGCCGGCACCATTCTGTGTGGTGGCCCCGTTCTCTGCCGGATTCTGCGTCTCATTGTCGCCGCCGCTTACGACATCATCCACCGCGCGTCCGACATCCTCAACGCCCTCACCGACGCCTTGTGTCACGTCCTCGGCTGCATCGCCGACATCATCCCCGAGGGTATCGCCGTTCCCGGTATTGGTGCCGTTGGTGTTCCCGTCGGTACCTTCCGTCACATCGTTTACGTTGTCATTGGACGGCATCTCCGTCGTATTGACATCATTTCCGCCGTTCGTCTGCCCCATGTCGCTCTCCGTGTTGGCATTGCCGTTCCCTGTGTCGTTCGTGGTGTTGTTTCCACAGGCCGTCATCCCGACCAGCAGTCCCGCCAATGCCAGCATCATACACACTTTTCTGATTTTTCTCATCTTCCAAAATCTCCTTTCCTTAACAGTGTCTGGACAGTTGCTAGTATTTGAAGAATGACGGAAAATATACGAAAAAGAAGCAGTGTTCAAAAATCTTGACAAAAGAAAGAAAAAAATTTACAATAGAAAGTACGAAAACGTACTATCAAGGAAAGGAGCCAATATGACAAAACGAGAACGCGTGGATGGAATTTATGAAGCAATTCAGAAAGTAAATCAGGTTTACGGGCGATGGGCTTCCGCGCATGGGCTGACGCTGTATGAGATGCAGATTTATTACCGCATCATGGAGCGGAGCCTTGGGCAGGAGCCGGCGTGTATTACGCAGAAGGAACTCTGCGACGAGCTGGATGCGCCGAAAACGTCGATCAACAGCATCATCAAACGCCAGCTGAAAACGGGTTATATCGAGATGGAAGTCAATCCGGCAAACCGGCGGGAAAAAATCATCAGCCTGACCGAAGCAGGAAAGCAGTATGCCAAAGAGCTGATTCTTCCGCTGTTCCGCTATGAAGAAGAAGCGGCCGCCGAGTTTACTGAGCGGGAGATGACGGAAGTGATCCGGATGCAGGAAAAATTTGCCGATGCACTGGCAAAGAGTATGGAGGAGAAAGAACATGAGTGAAAAAGTAACAGCAGGAAGAGATTACCTCGGCGCATTTGCACCGGAATTTGCAGCATTCAACGATGATGTTTTGTTCGGAAAAGTCTGGGCGAAAGAGGACAACCTGTCGCCGAAGATGCGCAGCATGATCACGATCTCTGCGCTGATGGGAGCCGGAATCACAGACCAGTCGCTGACGGGACACCTGGAGACCGGAAAGAAAAACGGCATCACGAAAGGAGAAATCGTAGACCTGATCACACAGCTCGCTTTCTACACCGGATGGCCGAAAGGATGGGCTGTCTTTGCACAGGCGATGGAAATCTATAAAGATGATGAGAACGAAAAAACACCGGACGCCCTGTTCGGACCTGGTGAACAAATCGACGACACCGAGCACTTCAACGGCCCGGTCTACGTAAAAGACATTCTGGATTTCGAGTACCCGATGATCGCCGACAGCGTCACCTTCGCACCGGGTGTGCGGAACAACTGGCATATCCATCAGGCCGGTCAGATCCTTCTCGTGACTGACGGCGAGGGCTGGTATCAGGAAGAAGGAAAACCGGCGCAGAAATTAAAAGCCGGTGATGTCGTAAAAATTCCGGGCGGCGCAAAGCACTGGCACGGCGCGGCAAAGAACTCCTGGTTCACCCATGTGGCCCTGGAAGACTGGTCCAAAGGCCAGCCGGAATGGCTGGAGCGCGTCAGCGACGAGCAGTACGACGCACTGGAAGCAGAATAAAAATTGTGATATGATAGCAGCAGAACCCAACAAAGGAGAGAGAAAATGAAAGAAGAACTGAAGAAATCCCTCCGCATCTACGGCGCTCTGCTGCTTCTTGGCGTGACCGGCGTGCCGATGGGTGCGGCGGTCGGCCTGATTGAAGCGCTGTTCTGCCGTCTGCTGCTGAAAGTGACTGCGATCCGCGTGGCGCATCTGTTCTGGTGTCTGCCGTTTCTGGCTGTGGCGGGTCTTGTGATCGTCCTGGTCAATCAGAAGTTCGGCGGCAAAGGAACGAAAGGTATGAGCCTGATTTTCGATGTGGCATATGAAGAAGAGACAGAGCTTCCGCTGCGTATGATCCCGCTGGCGATGTTCTCGACAACACTGACGCATCTGTTCGGCGGAAGTGCCGGCCGTGAGGGTGTTGCCGTCCAGATCGGCGCAGTATTTTCCTATTTTGCCGGAAAGAAACTGCCGTTCAAAAACGCACCCGGCATCTTTCTGGTAACTGGTATGGCCGCCGGTTTTGCCGGCATGTTCGGCACGCCGATCGCCGCTGTAATCTTCGCCGTGGAAGTGCTTGCCGCCGGAGAGATGCGGTATGAGGCATTGCTTCCGGCATTCACCGCATCGTTTACCGCGAGCACCGTGGCATCTTTGCTCGGCATTCACAAAGAAAATCTGACGCTCCATATCAGCGAGAGCCTGACCCCGTTCCTGCTGGTGCGCCTGATTACCCTTGGCATCATCTTCGGAATCACAGGCGGCCTCTTTGCCTGGTGCCTGAAACATACCAAAAAATATCTCGGTGAGAAAATTAAGAATCCGCTGGTGCGCGTCTTTTCCATCGGCGTTGTCTTAAGCGTTCTGTTCCTGGTTCTGTACCGCGGACGGTACTGCGGCTTCGGAACGAACCTTGTCGAGGCAGTTTTTGATGGAGAAAAAGTGTACGCCTACGACTGGGCGCTGAAATTCATCCTGACCGTATTGACATTGTCCGCCGGATTCCAGGGCGGTGAGGTAACGCCGCTTTTCACCATCGGCGCGACGCTCGGCGCAGTCCTCGGCAATCTGTTCGGCATCCCGATGGAACTCTCCGCCGCACTCGGCTACGCAGCTGTCTTCGGCGGCGGAACAAACACACTGCTGGCGGCGATCTTCATCGGCGGTGAAATTTTCGGTTACGATTACCTGCCATATTTCTTCGTCGTCTGCACGGCGGCCTACGTATTCAACCGCAACAGCTCGATCTATTCCCGCCAGAAACTGACGAAATACAGCTGTTAAAAACAAAAAAATTATAATTTTCTCACATACCGTTACGTTACGACACGGGTTGACGCGTTTCCGGAAATATGGTTATACTATAGATACCATATACGAAAAAGGAGTAATGAATTATGAAAGGTATTGTACTTGCCGGAGGTTCCGGTACACGTCTTTATCCGTTGACTATGGTAACATCCAAACAGCTTCTCCCGATCTATGACAAGCCGATGATCTATTATCCGCTGTCCGTTCTGATGAACGCAGGCATCCGCGATATCCTGATCATCTCCACCCCGCAGGATACCCCGCGTTTCGAGGCACTGCTCGGTGACGGCCATCAGTTCGGCGTACAGCTTTCCTACAAGGTACAGCCAAGCCCGGACGGACTGGCACAGGCCTTCATCATCGGCGAGGAGTTCATTGGAGATGATTCCGTTGCCATGGTGCTCGGCGACAACATCTTCTTCGGACAGGGTCTGGACAAACGCCTGAAAGCAGCAGTAGAAAATGCTGAGAGCGGAAAAGGCGCAACCGTATTCGGTTATTACGTAGATGACCCGGAGCGTTTCGGTATCGTAGAATTTGATTCCGAAGGAAAAGCTATCTCCATCGAAGAGAAGCCGGCAAAACCGAAATCAAACTACTGTGTCACCGGTCTGTACTTCTACGACAACAAAGTAGTAGAGTATGCAAAGAACCTGAAACCATCACCGCGCGGAGAGCTTGAGATCACCGACCTGAACCGGATCTATCTGGAGGACGGCAGCCTGAACGTCGAGCTTCTCGGACAGGGCTTCACCTGGCTGGATACCGGTACACATGAGAGCCTGGTAGAGGCAACCAACTTTGTAAAAACCATCGAGACCCATCAGCACCGCAAGATTGCGTGCCTCGAGGAGATCGGATACTTAAACGGCTGGATCGGCAAAGAGCAGCTTCTGACCGACATCGAGCCGCTGAAGAAAAACCAGTACGGCCAGTACCTGATGGACGTGATGAATGGAAAATACATCGACAAATAAAGAGCGAACAATCAGAAAACTGCCCCGGAAGAAAAAGCCGGGGCAATTTTTTTGAAAAAAGTGCTTGACCATGACACAACGTCACCCTTTATACTCATGGTACAAACGGAAAAGACCAGACGGAAAAACAAAAGACAGAGAAAAAACATAACGATAACAAAAGGATAACAAAATCAGAAAAAGGAGAACCATTATGAGAGTATTTGTAACAGGCGTAAAAGGCCAGCTCGGCCATGATGTCATGAATGAACTTGCAAAACGCGGCCACGAGGGAATCGGCGTTGACATCCAGGAAATGGACATCACCGATGCAGAAAGCGTAAGAAAAGTCATCACCGAGGCAAACCCGGATGTCGTAGTACACTGCGCAGCATGGACAGCAGTAGACCTTGCCGAGGACGAAGATAAAAGAGAAAAAGTCCATCAGGTAAACGGCGTGGGAACCGAGAACATCGCAAAAGTCTGCCACGACCTCGACTGCAAAATGATCTACATCTCCACCGACTACGTCTTCGACGGCCAGGGAACCCGCCCGTGGGAGCCGGATGATGAGCGTCATCCGCTGAACGTATACGGCCAGACAAAATACGAGGGCGAGCTCGCTGTAGAGAAATGGGTGAAAAAATTCTACATTGTCCGCATCGCATGGGTATTCGGCGTGAACGGAAAGAACTTCATCAAGACGATGCTGAACCTTGGAAAGACACACGATCATCTGACCGTTGTTGATGATCAGGTAGGAAGCCCGACCTACACCTACGACCTGTCCCGTCTCCTTGTCGATATGGCAGAGAAAGATAAATACGGCCGCTACCATGCAA
>CAVBNJ010000041.1:0-13596 GCA_963596755.1 bacterium | reverse complement strand
TGTACTGGCGCATCAGTTCCAGCACTTCCCGGCTGTACCGCTCTCCCGGGCAGATCAGGGGAATTCCCGGCGGGTACGGGGCTGCCATCTCGGCGGCAATACGGCCTTCTGCTTCTGCAAACGGAACGGCTTCTTTTTCTGCAAAGTATGCTTCCCGCGGCGTTTTTTCCATCTTCGGAAGGCTGCGGAACAGCCACTGTTTCTCTTCTGATGCGGCCGGATCGGTCATTTTTTCTTTCTCTTCCGCTGCAATTCCTGCCAGCGCGTCGATCAGCCGTGTGATATCTTCTTCGCTGTTCGCCCAGGTGATTACGCAGACTACGTTCTCCTCATCAGCGAGTTCTGTACTGACACGATACTCGTCATACAGGCGCACCTGCAGATCGTAGCCGGAAATGCCAAGCATTCTTGCTGAGAAGACAAGACGTGTCGGATCAATCTTCCATACGCCGCACGTTCCCTCCATCTCAGTTCCGAGAACTTCGATTCCGCAGATGCCGGCGATCGCCAGCCGTGCTCTTTCACTTAATTCCAGCGCGCGTTCCATCCGCTCCTGGCCGTGCAATGCCATGCCGCGCCGTGCCGCATCGAGGGATGCCATCAACAGATAGGACGGTGAGGTACTCTGCACCATCTGCAGATTGGCGGCCACTCTTGCCGCATCGAGGCGGTCGGAACCGAGTGATAAGAAGGAGCTCTGTGTAAAGGAACCCGCCGTCTTATGAATGCTCTGCGCGCAGGCATCCACACCGCTTTCCAGCGCGCCGGGCGGAAGCTGTTCAGAAAAATAGAGGTGCGATCCATGCGCCTCATCGACAAGAAGTGCCGCGTTGTAATTGTGGCAGATTTCTGCGATCGCCTGCAGGTCACTGCAGATGCCATAGTACGTCGGGCTGACCAGCAGCACGGCTTTCGCATCCGGCGCTTCCGCAAACGCCTGCTCGATGGTCTCCGGTGTCACACCGCCCCACATCTGCCATTTTGTGCTGTACTCCGGCATCACGTAGACCGGGGTGGCGCCGCTTAAAATCAGACCCATCAACACGGATTTGTGGACGTTGCGCGGGACGATAATCTTCTCTCCTTCTTTGACCGATGAGAGCACCATCGCCTCGTTGCCGCAGGTTGTGCCGTTGACCAGAAAGAAGGTCTTTTTCGCACCCCAGGCTTTGGCCGCCAGATCCTGTGCCTCCGCAATCACGCCCTCCGCGTGGTGCAGATCATCGAGGCCTTCCGCTTCGGAAAGGTCATATGCGGCAAGATCTGCTTTCAGCGCATCATCCAGCCCCCGCTCAAACCGGTGTCCCGGAATCCGGAAATACGCCGGTTCTTCTTTTCGGAACTGCTCCAGTGCCTCCACAAGAGGCATTCGATTCTGATCCATTCCATTCGTTTCCTTTCTCTGTATCATAATAGTAACGAAAAAGTCCTTCCTGCACTACCGTGTAGGAAGGACCCCTTTTTCTTTTCGTTTTCCCGAAAGATTATTCTACTGGAACAATCCAGCCATATTTGTCTTCGATTTTGCCCCACTGGATGCCAGTCAGAGTATCGTACAGTTTCTGTGTTACTTCACCGATCTTGAAGTCGTTGACGATAACAGAATCATCTTTGTATACGAACTCGCCAACCGGAGATACAACAGCTGCTGTACCGGTTCCGAATGCTTCTTCCAGTGTGCCGTCATGTCCGGCTTTCATCAGATCCTCTACGGACAGATGAGTTTCGTTTACTTTGTAACCCCAGTCACGAAGGATGTGGATCAGGGAATCACGGGTAACGCCCGGAAGTACGGTTCCTTCCAGCGGTGCGGTGTAGATTTCGCCGGCGATCTTGAACATGATGTTCATGGTTCCAACTTCCTCTACATATTTACGATGTACACCGTCCAGCCACAGAACCTGGGTGCATCCCATCTTCTCTGCTTTTACCTGGCCTGCGATGGAGCTTGCATAGTTGCCGCCGCATTTGGTGAATCCGGTACCGCCTTTTACGGCACGTACATATTCATCCTCTACGAGGATCTTAACCGGGTTGATACCCTCTGCGTAATATGCTCCAACCGGAGTGGTGATGATAACGAATTTGTAGGATTTTGCTCTGTGTACGCCAAGGCTTGCTTCGGTAGCAAACATGAACGGACGGATGTAAAGAGAAGTGCCCGGCTCTGACGGTACCCAGTCTTCCTGAGCTTTGATCAGTGCTTTGACAGCTTCTACGAACATGTCTTCCGGTAAACCAGGCATGCAGAGTCTTTCGTTGGATTTGATCATACGGCGTGCGTTCATTTCCGGACGGAACAGCTGGATTTTTCCTTCTGCTGTTCTGTATGCTTTCAGACCCTCGAAGGTCTCCTGTGCATAGTGAAGTACCATGGTTGCAGGATCCATCGGGATTCCGCCGTACGGTACGATTGCTGCGTCATGCCATCCCTGGTCCTGATCCCAGTCCATGACAAACATATAGTCTGTAAAGTGTTTACCGAATCCAAGGTTTTTCTGATCCGGTTTTTCCTGTAAGTGCTCTCTTTTTTCAAATCTGATATCCATTTTTTGCCTCCCCGGCAGTTGAGGATAAACTTTTTTGTTCAGCTGCCTGTATATTTAGATTCAATAGTGATAGTATAAGACTGTCCCGGAAAACAGTCAAGAGAAAATACGACTAAATTTTCATTTTTTCTGCTTTCTTTATTGTATCTTTTCCGTATTTTCCCGGAACAGCCGCATTTTTTCTGCTTTCCCGGCACAGCCATTGTGTTTTTTTCTATTATCTGATAGAATGCAAGTCAGGAATCAATTACATGCTGAAAATACAGTGATAAAAAGGAAGGTATACAACATGAGCGAAGAATTATTCAACAGCGCATCCTGCGCCGGAGACTGCACAAGCTGCGGCAGCGACTGCCAGGAAGAAATGGATCAGCCGACTGTCACCCTGACACTGGATGACGACACCGAAGTAAAATGTGCCGTACTCACCATTTTCCCGGCTCCAAACCAGAAAGAGTACATTGCCCTGCTCCCGCTGGATGAAAACGGCGAGAATGAGGACGGCGAAGTTTATCTGTACCGTTACTATGAAGAAAACGGCCAGCCGAACCTCGACAACATCGATTCCGACGAAGAGTACGAAATCGCAGCCGATGCATTCGACGAGCTGATGGACACCGAGGAATTCAACGAACTGGAAGAGAACTCAGACGAAGAGTAAACAGTTCAGCCGCAAAGATCCAGACAAAACCGACGGAAAGTTTTCTCTTTTCCGTCGGTTTTTTATATCCAAATTTGCCTGTATTTCTTATTTGAACAGCTTTTCTGCATCTCTCTTTAAGATCTGTTTCTATTCTTTTATAGACGTATAATATATGTGAGTTGCATTTTTATGCTTCTACATTACAAAACAGATACGAGGTATTCTTTTTATGAGAGATCGAGATGTCATCCAGCATATCCAGGATTTATGTAAGGAACGCTCCTGGACTTATTACCGTCTTGCCAAAGAAGCGGACATTCCTTATTCTACTTTAAACAATATGGTAAACCGTACCAATATTCCAACCATTCCTACCCTGCAGAAGCTCTGCGATGCTTTCGGCATCACACTTGCCGATTTCTTTCTGGACGAGCCGGATGCCCTGCAGCTCACCGAGGGACAGCAGGAAATTCTGACACTTTACAACCATCTCTCACTGGAGAAAAAGAAGATTTTAAAAGCGTATATGAAAGGACTTCTGATGGAAGTCTGATCCCGTTTTCAAATTCCAGACAGACTGCAGATCATACAGGTTTCGTTTTTGTCTTTTCGAAGGCAGAAACGGAACCTTTTTTAAGTTATAAACTTTTCTTAAATTTTTCTAAACCGCGGGACTTTTCCTGTATTTCGTTGTAGAATAAAAACCAACTGTTCATTTATTATTCACAGAAGGAGTTACCCTTTCATGCTACAGATTCAGCATATCAAAAAAGAATACCGGACCGGGACGCTGGTGCAGAAGGCACTGGATGACGTCTCTCTGAACCTGCGTGACAACGAGTTTGTCGCGATTTTAGGTCCGAGCGGTTCCGGAAAGACAACGCTTCTGAATATCATCGGAGGCCTCGACCGCTACGACAGCGGCGACCTGATCATCAATGGAATTTCCACCAAGAAATATAAGGACCGCGACTGGGATTCCTACCGGAACCACACGATCGGATTCGTCTTTCAGAGCTACAACCTGATCCCGCACCAGACGGTGCTCGCAAACGTGGAACTGGCGCTTACGATTTCCGGTGTGTCGAAAGAAGTACGGCGGAAAAAGGCGATTGCCGCCCTTGAAAAAGTCGGCCTCGGCAAGCAGCTTCACAAACGGCCGAGCCAGATGTCCGGCGGCCAGATGCAGCGTGTCGCTATCGCCCGTGCACTTGTAAACGATCCTGAAATTCTCCTCGCGGACGAGCCGACCGGTGCACTCGATTCTGACACCAGTATTCAGGTTATGGATCTTCTGCAGGAAGTCGCCAAAGAACGTCTCGTTGTCATGGTTACGCACAACCCGGAACTCGCCGAGCTCTATGCGAACCGCATCGTCACCCTGCGCGACGGTGTGATCTGTTCCGATACGAACCCTTTCGAGCCGGACTCCGAAACGCTGGTTCCGCCGAAGCACAAAAACATGGGAAAATCATCGATGTCGTTTCTGACAGCGCTTTCCTTAAGCTTCAACAACCTGCGCACGAAAAAAGCACGTACCCTGCTCACCTCGTTTGCAGGCTCGATCGGTATCATCGGTATCGCTCTCATTCTGGCGCTCTCCTCGGGTGTTAATGAATATATCCAGAACATGGAGGAGGAAACCCTCTCCGAGTACCCGCTGCAGATCCAGAGCACCGGCTTTGACCTCACGTCGATGATGGTCGGTTCACAGGACAACAGCAAAAATGCAGACGACAAAGGCAAGAAAAATCAGATCGAAGTTCAGGAAGTTGTAACCAACATGTTTTCCACGATGAACTCCAACGACCTCGCTTCCCTGAAAAAATATCTCGACGGCGGCGCAGACGGCATTTCCGATTACACGAATGCGATCGAGTATTCCTACTCCGTCACTCCGCAGATTTACCGCGAGGACGGCGATTCCGTCCGTCAGGTACACCCGGATCAGTCGTTCCGCTCGCTCGGCCTTGGTTCCAGTTCAAACAGCATCATGTCCTCCATGATGAGCACGAATGTCTTTTATGAGATGCCGGACACCGCTTCGCTGTACGAAAACCAGTACGACTTAAAAGCCGGACACTGGCCGGAGAATTACAACGAATGCGTACTTGTCCTGACATCCGACGGCAAAATGAGTGATTTCCTGCTCTACACGCTGGGCCTGCGCGATTCGCTCGAACTCGACGAGATGGTCCGTCAGTTTTTAAATGAAGAAACGGTTGAGACACCGTCCTCGATCGATTCCTATTCCTATGATGATATTCTTGGAACCACATTCCGCCTTGTGAACAGTGCTGATCGCTATGAGTACGACAGCCAGTACAAGGTCTGGAAGGATAAAAGCGACAACGAAGAATATATGAAAAAACTCGTCGCCAACGGTGAAAAGCTCACGATCACCGGTATCGTGCAGCCGTCTCCGGATTCCGCGGCATCGGCTCTGACCGCCGGCATCAATTACCCGGCATCGCTGACCCGCCACGTTGTAGAGGAGGCAAAGAAATCTGAGATTGTCAAACAGCAGATGGCAGACTCTTCCATCGATGTCTTTACAAACCAGGAATTCGGCACCGCCGATAACAGCGGACTTGATATGGATTCCTTTATCACGGTCGATGAGGACAAACTGCAGAATGCATTCCAGTTCGATGACTCCGCACTCTCCGGCGCCTTTTCCGGTGATTCCATGAATCTTGATTTTTCCAGCGCCTTTGCAGATGCCGGAAGCGGCATGGATCTTGCCGGCGCGATTGACCTCAGCCAGATCTCGCTTGATTTCGACGGGCTGCCGCAGATTGACCTTGGACAGATTTTATCGGGCCTCACCCTCGATGTGAGCGAAACCGGCATGCAGGATCTCGCCTCGAGTCTGATGGAAGGCTATCAGGGTTACGCTTCCGAACATCCAGAGGCAGATTATTCGCACCTGCAGGAGGATTTCGTCTCCTATCTGAATTCCAGTGAGGCGCAGGAAATCCTGACCCGCCATATCCAGAACATCATCAACGAGAGCGGCGGTCTTTCGATCACGCAGGAACAGATTCAGGAGCTGATTCAGCGGATCTTTAAAGGATATCAGGCATACCTCATCAAGATGGGCTACACCGATCCGGAGCAGTTTGATGCGTATCTCGCAGAATATCTGCAGACTGAGGAAGCCGTTCAGATCATCAACGACTGGATTTCCGAGGTGATGCAGAACAACAGCAATATCACGATCACCTCCGACCAGCTCACCGCCCTTGCGGCCGAGCTTTCGAACGGTTATCTCGCCTATGTAAAAACAAACGGCCTGCCCGACCCGACCGAGATGGGCCAGCACTTTATCGCCTACCTGAACACGGCTGACGGCCAGCAGCGGCTGAACAACGGCATCACAAAGATTGTCGATCTCGACGGACTGCAGTCCCAGGTTTCCTCCGCACTCACGAATTATATGGCGAGTGCCATGGGAATCTACTCTGCTTCGCTTGCCTCCGTTCTGCAGACACAGATCACCTCTGCGATGGAACAGATGATGACGCAGATGGCAGGCGCGATCCAGTCAGAGATGGAAAAGGCGATGACACAGGTCGGCGATACACTGCAGGCCTCGATGGGCGATGCCATGAAGATCGACACCGAAGCATTTGCAAGTGCCTTCCAGATGAATATGACCGAGGACGATATGAAGGAGCTTTTCTCCTCCCTCAGTTCTACCGGTTCTTCCACCTACGAGGGCAATCTGCAGAAACTGGGCTATGCCGATTTTGATGAGCCTTCCTCCATCAGCATTTATCCGAAGAACTTTGACAGCAAAGAACACGTTGTCTCCATTCTCGACAACTACAATGCCAAAATGGAAAAAGAGGGCAAAAACGAGCAGGTCATCTCCTACACGGATGTCGTCGGCACTCTGATGTCGTCCGTCACAGATATTGTCAACATCATCAGCTATGTGCTGATTGCATTCGTCGGCATCTCGCTTGTCGTGTCCTCGATTATGATCGGCGTTATCACGTATATCAGCGTACTGGAACGAAAGAAAGAGATCGGTATTCTGCGTGCGATCGGTGCTTCGAAGCGCAACATTTCGCAGGTCTTCAATGCCGAAACCTTCATCATCGGCCTCTGCGCCGGACTCATCGGTATCGGGCTTTCGCTCCTTCTGATGATTCCGGGCAATCTGCTGATCCACCATCTGGCGGATACGACGAAGGTCAGCGCTTCTCTTCCGCTCGTCCCGGCACTCATTCTGATTGCACTCAGCGTTGTCTTAACGCTGCTCGGCGGTCTGATCCCGTCAAAGAAAGCGGCGAAGAGCGACCCGGTTACAGCACTGCGGACCGAATAAAACACGAATGGAATCCATGCTATATAAAAACGACCCGGCAGAGGCTTTTCAAAAGCCCGCCGGGTCGCTTGTTTTTATCTGTCTCTAAACTTTATGATTCTCCCAGAGAAAATCCATGCTCATTCCGCACCAGTGTTGTCTCATAGAAGGTCTTTGCGAACTGTACCAGATAAGCGGTGTCCTTTGCACCTGCCGTCTCATACGGGGAATGCATTGCAAGCTGTGCCATTCCGATATCCACGCTTGTCACAGAGACAAGGGAGTTCAGGATTGCACCGAGTGTGCTTCCGCCCGGGATGTCGGCGTGGTTTGCAAATACCTGGCACGGTACGCCGGCCTTTTCGCAGATCATCTTTGTCACAGCCTCAGAGATCGCGTCGGTCGTATATTTCTGGTTGGCACTCTGTTTGATGACAACGCCGCCGTTCATGTATACACGGCTCTTCGGATCATATTTTTCCGCGTGTGCCGGATGGAACGCATGGGCATTATCAGCAGAAACCAGAAAGCTTCCCGCAAGATCTCTGTGGTAAGCAATCGTGTCTTTCCCGCATGCTGCGTTGATGTGCTGCAGTGTCTCGGTCAGGAACGACGAATCTGCGCCCTGTTTTGTGAGGCTTCCGACTTCCTCGTTGTCAAAGATTGCGCAGACATTGACCTGGCCTGTCGCTTCTGCTGCGAGGAATCCCTTTAAGGAACCGAACGCGCTCTGCAGGTCATCAAGACGGCCGCTGGATAAGAACTCCTTGCTTGCGCCCCAGATAGAGCCCTCTACGCGGTTGTACAAATAGAGTTCCATCGAGAGGATGTCCTCTTTTGCGGTATCCGGCAGGAACAGCTCGTAGAAATGATCCTTCGCGGTCTCATCGCCGAGGATCGGGAGCATGTCGGTCTGCACGCTGTATTTGATTCCGTTGTTGATGTCACGGTTCAGATGGATCGGCAGGTTCGGGATCGTCACAAGATCACGGCCGGCATCTACGAGAACGGATTTTACACCGTTTCCGTCGCGGACTACCATGCGGCCTGCCAGGGAAAGCGGACGGTCAAACCACGGGGAACGGATCATGCCGCCGTATCCTTCCACGTTCAGGCGGGTGTAGTGGCCGTCTGTCACGAACGGGTCTTCGCCTTTTACTTTAAAGGTCGGGCAGTCGCTGTGGCTTGCGATGATCTGATAGCTGGAAAATGCGCCTTCCGGGATCTGGAATGCGATCACCGAAGACTCATTTCTTGTCACATAATATTTTCCGCCCGGAACGAGACTCCACTCTTTTGTCTCTTCCAGTTTTTCATAACCGTTTTCGTTCAGCAGATCACTGGCCTCTTTTACCACATGAAACGGGCTTTTGCACCGCATGATAAAATCGAGCAGTTCCTGCGCTGTATCTAAGTATTCCATAATTTTTCTCCTTTTGCATAAATTCAAACGCTTCTTCTATTCTATAAAATCCGGCCGCCTTTTTCAAGTCCCAAAAACCGCCGCGAAATCTGCCATATAAAAATCCCGCACAGCAGAAACCAAAATTCTGTCTGTGCGGGATCGTTTTTCCTGTCTTTCTTATCTGTTAAGCCGAAACCTGATTTCCGGTATACAGCTGATAATATTTGCCCTTCTGCTCAATGAGCTGGTCATGGGTACCGCGCTCAATGATGCGGCCCTGCTCGAGAACCATGATACAGTCGGCGTTTCGTACGGTGGACAGGCGGTGTGCGATAACGAATGTCGTTCTTCCGCTCATCAGCTTATCCATACCATCCTGAACAATCCGCTCGGTACGGGTATCAATGGAGCTTGTCGCCTCGTCGAGAATCAGAACCGGCGGGTCTGCGATGGCTGCACGCGCAATCGCAAGGAGCTGTCTCTGCCCCTGGGAGAGGTTTGCACCGTCTCCGGTCAGCATGGTGTCATAGCCCTGCGGCAGACGCATGATAAATCCGTGTGCATTCGCCAGTTTTGCTGCTGCTACGATTTCGTCCTCCGTTGCATCAAGTTTTCCGAACGCAATGTTCTCTCTTACCGTTCCGGTAAACAGATGCGTATCCTGCAGAACGATACCAAGAGATCTTCTAAGATCATCTTTTTTGATCTTTCCGATGTTGATCTCATCGTAACGGATCTTACCTTCCTGAATATCGTAGAAACGGTTGATCAGGTTGGTGATGGTTGTCTTTCCGGCTCCGGTAGAACCGACAAACGCGATCTTCTGACCCGGCTCTGCAAACAGGGATACATCGTGCAGAACGATTTTATCCGGGTTGTAACCGAAATCAACGTGCTCAAAGACTACTCGGCCCTGCAGCTCGCGGTAATCCACGGAACCGTCCGCCTGATGCGTATGTTTCCATGCCCATCTTCCGGTACGCTCTTTCGTCTCGGTGAGTTTTCCGTTTTCTTCTTTTGCATTGACCAGTGTTACATATCCTTCGTCGAGCTCCGGTTTTTCGTCCATCAGACGGAAAATACGTTCTGCTCCTGCAAGTGCCATAACGATTGCATTTGCCTGCTGGCTGACCTGGTTGATCGGCATGTTGAAGCTCTTATTGAAGGTCAGAAAGCTTGCCAGTCCGCCGAGGGTAAAACCGCCGACACCGTTCAGTGCAAGTGCACCGCCGACGATCGCGCAGACAACGTAGCTCATATTTCCAAGCTGTGCGTTGATCGGTCCGATGATGTTGGCGAAAGCGTTTGCATTGTAAGCACTCTCATACAGGTTATCGTTGATCTCTTTGAATTTTGCAATGTTGTCTTCCTCGTGACAGAATACTTTGACAACCTTCTGTCCGTCCATCATCTCCTCGATAAAGCCGTTGACCTTACCAAGTGCTGTCTGCTGTTTGATGAAATAATTTCCGGAAAATCCGGCTACTTTTTTCGTTACGGCAAGCATAATCGATACCATAACAAGTGTCGTGATGGTCAGCGGAACATTCAGAATCAGCATGCTGACAAAGACGCTGACGATCGTGATCGCACTGTTGATGATCTGCGGAATACTCTGGCTGATCATCTGGCGCAGGGTATCGATATCGTTTGTGTAAATCGACATGATATCGCCGTGCGCATGGGTATCAAAATATTTGATCGGCAGTTTTTCCATGTTGCCGAACAGATCGTTTCGGATGTTCCGCAGGGTTCCCTGGGATACATAGATCATCGTACGGTTCTGCACGAAAGCAGCCACAATACCGATCGCATAAAATCCTGCTACCCGGAGGATCGCATGCAGAAGCGGGGTGAAATCCGGATTGGACTGGGTCAGCATCGGTGTGATGTAGCCGTCAATCAGTGTTTTCATAAACATGGTTCCCTGCACATTGGCCAGAACGTTGACAAAAATTGCAATGACAACGGCAATGCAGTGCACGGTATAATCTTTTAATATGTATTTCATAATTCGGGCAAGGATCTTCATCGGGTTCTCGACCTGCACTTTAACTCCTCTCGGCGGTCTTGCGCCCGGTCCCTTTACCTGCTGTACTCTCTCTGCCATTCCTTACTCACCTCTCTTCTCGTCGAAGTCTCCGCCGCCACCGGTCTGAGACTCATATACTTCGCGGTAAATTTCATTGGTTTTCAGTAATTCTTCGTGGGTTCCAAAGCCGTTTACTTTTCCGTTGTCCATGACGATGATGCGGTCCGCATCCTGTACACTGGAAATACGCTGTGCAATGATCAGCTTTGTCGTCTCCGGAATTTCGGTCAGGAATGCTTTCCGGATTTTTGCATCGGTTGCTGTATCAACGGCGCTGGTACTGTCATCCAGGATCAGAACTTTCGGTTTTTTCAGCAGTGCTCTCGCAATACAGAGACGCTGTTTCTGACCGCCGGATACGTTGGAACCGCCCTGCTCAATGTAGGTGTTGTAGCCATCCGGCATGCGGTCGATAAATTCATCGGCGCAGGCAAGGCGGCAGACACGTTTGCACTCTTCTTCGGAAGCGTTTTTGTCACCCCAGCGGAGGTTGTCGAGAATTGTGCCGGAAAACAGCACGTTCTTCTGCAGAACAACGGCTACTTCATTTCGCAGAGTTTCCATATCGTAGGTGCGGACATCTTTTCCGCCGACCTTGATGGATCCATCTGTTACATCGTACAGACGGCTGATCAGGTTGACAAGGCTTGTCTTCGCACTTCCGGTTCCGCCGATGATACCGATTGTCTCACCGGATTTGATCGAAAGATTGATATCCGAAAGAACCGGCTCGCCTGCTCCTTTTTTATAGTTGAAGGAAACGTGATCGAAGGTAATGCTTCCGTCCGGAATATCGAAATCCGGATTCTCCGGGTTGTCCAGATCGCTCTTCTCGTTCAGAACTTCTGTGATACGGCGTGCACTTGCAAGGCTCATCGTGATCATAACGAATACCATCGAGAGCATCATCAGGCTCATCAGAATGTTCTGGCAGTAGGTCAGAAGGCTCATCAGCTCTCCTGTTGTCAGGCTGGTTCCGACAATCATCTTGGCACCAAGCCAGCTGATCAGAAGAATACAGCTGTAAACGGTAAACTGCATCAGCGGCGCGTTGAAGGAAAGGTTTTCCTCTGCTTTACAGAAAATTTTGTAGATATTTTCTGCTGCTTTATGGAACTTATCTGTCTCATGCTCTTCACGTACGTACGCTTTTACAACACGAATGGCAGATACGTTTTCCTGTACGCTCGCATTCAGTTCGTCGTACTTCGGAAATGCCTGATCGAAATATTTTGTTGCGGAACGCATGATCAGGAACAGACACGTTCCAAGGATAATAACAGCGATCAGATAGATGCTTGCCAGGCGTGCATTGATGTAGAATGACATGATCATCGCGATAATCATGCTCGACGGTGCACGCATGCACATACGAAGAATCATCTGGTATGCGTTCTGCAGGTTGGTAACGTCTGTGGTCAGACGGGTAACAAGACCTGCGGTGCTGAATTTATCGATATTCGAGAACGAATAATTCTGAATATTCTCAAACATGGCCTGACGCAGATTTCTTGCAAATCCGGCAGACGCTTTTGCTCCGTATTTTCCGCCCATGACACCGGCAAACAGACCAATCGCTGCTGCCACCACCATGAACGCTCCCACCACGTAGATGTGATGGAGATCGCCTTTTTCTACACCATCGTCAATGATCGAAGCCATCATAAGAGGAATGACCATTTCCATGATAACTTCCAGGATCATGAAGAGAGGTGTAGCAATGGAGGCCTTTTTAAACTCTTTTACCTGGGCTCCAAGTGTTTTTAACATGATGTCTCTCCTAACATATTTTTTACGTTGCTTTTGAGCTGATCGATGACACGGTAGAAGGTTTCAATATCCTCTTCCGGTATCCCTTCCACCGTCTGTGCTTCCAGGATATCAATCATATCCTTCGTATTCTCGTGAAGTTCCCTTCCGGTATCGGTCAGCACCAGTTTCTTCAGTCTTGCGTCATAGGGAACGGACTCCCGTCGGATGTAGCCCTTTTTCTCCATGAGCTTTAAAATATTGGTCACGGTAGAACGGCAGATCTTAAATTCTGCCTCAATATCCTTCTGGAAAATGTCTTTATCCTCGTTCCGGCAGAGATATCCTAAGATCCACCCATGCATGGCGGTCAGTTCATCGACCCCGCGCTCTCTGGCGGCTGCCATCAGATTCCGTGACATCATATTGTCCAGCGTCCGCAGTTCATGACCTATTTTTCGTTTGCGGCACACGCAGTTTCCTCCTTTCTCCCTTGCTTTTGTTCGCTATAAAACTGTTTTGTCTGGAACTGTTCTATAGAAAACTGTTTCATAGAGGACTGTTTTATATTAAACAGTTCGCTATAGAACATTCTAGGAGGTTTAACGGAAAATGTCAATCCTTTTTTCAAAAATTCAAATCTTTTTCACAGCAGCAGACTGCCCGGCAGGAAAGCAGTTTTCCCGCCGGGCAGATATATTGATTTTATTCTTCAATTTTTCTCCGCAGATAGCTTCCCACCATATGGGAAAAATTGCGGATATCACGCGCGTAGGCAAAATCCTTGCCGAAAATCTTCTGCTCCGCCATAAGCTCCGTCTCCTCGCCCACAAACACACCGAG
>CAVBNJ010000040.1:0-13623 GCA_963596755.1 bacterium | reverse complement strand
CGGCGAAACCGTGGAGAAATTCACAAAGGCACTGCAGAAAGGCATGGATTTCGTGCAGACCCACACGCCGGAGGAGATCGCAGAAGTCATCGCCCCGCAGTTTGCAGAAACCGAACTCGAAACCATCACCGCGATCGTGCGCCGCTACTACGAGCAGGATACGTGGAAAGAAAATCTGATCTTTGAGGAGGAGAGCTTCGATCTTCTGCAGGAGATTCTGGAGCAGGCGGGAGAGTTGGAAGAAAGGGCTCCATATAAGACACTCGTGACGACAAAATACGCCGAAGAGGCGGATGCCAAAGGCTGATTTTTCAGAGCAGGCAGACAAAAAAAGACAGAAAATGACACTTTTCGACATTCATCGACAAACAGCGACATTCCATTCGAAAAAAATAAAGAAAAATGCAAAATAACAGCAGAAAAATAGAGAAAAAGTATTGCAAAAAAGTAAATTTTGTTGCATACTATGGGTGTCGCATATATTTTTTACAACACAGGCATACGGAGGCGAACAGACATGAAAGTAGGGTTTATCGGCGGCGGCAACATGGCGAGTGCCATGATTGGCGGAATGATCCGAAAAGGAGTTGTTTCTGCAGATGATATTCTGGTATCGGTCCGCACGGAGAAAAGTGTGGAACGCTTGACCAACCAGTTTGGAGTCCAGGCGACTACGGAGAACGAAGCGGTCGTAGCCGGGTCCGACATTGTATTCCTGGCAGTAAAGCCAAACCAAATAAAAAATATAATAAACCTCGTCAAAAACTTCATCTCACCCGAGAAGATTATCGTATCGATTCTTCCCGGTAAGTCTTTACAATGGCTGGGTACAGAAATCGGAAAACCAACCAAGTTAATTCGCACCATGCCAAACACACCAGCACTCGTCGGAGAAGGAATGACGGGCGTGTGTGCCAATGATCTTGTCACAGAGGGAGAGCTGCAGCTCATAATGAAACTTCTGGAAAGCTTTGGCCGCGCAGAAATCGTTCCGGAGACGCTGATGGATACCGTAACAGGTGTCAGCGGAAGCTCGCCGGCGTACGTATTTCTTTTCCTGGAGGCTCTTGCAGATGCGGCCGTAGCCGAAGGAATGCCGAGAAAACAGGCATATGAATTTGCTGCACAGTCTGTCCTTGGAAGCGCCAAAATGCTCCTCGAGACAGGAATGCACCCGGGAGAGTTAAAAGATATGGTCTGCTCACCGGGCGGAACCACCATCGAGGCGGTTGCCGTTCTGGAAAGAGAGAACATGAGAAGTGCTGTTATTGAAGCAACAAGAGCCTGTATCCGAAAGTCTAAGGGAGTGGGCTGAGAGGAAACAGCATCCGTCTCTGATATTAAGACGCGAATAGCAGAGACACAATCAAAAAAAGGGTATATGCGCAAAAGTGTAAACTGTAAAACGAGCAAAAGAGCAAGCACAAAAAAGAGTAAAAATTAACGAGCAGGAAAAATCCCGGCAGCCGTAAAAGGCACCGGGATTTTTCTCTGTTATTTTTTTCCTTTGCTGAGCGTACTGTTGTGATAATCGGAAGAGTACGTCACATCTTTTCCGAACCACGCCGGAGGAACAAAAGTATTTGCGGATGCTTCATCCGGGAACTCCACCTCTGCGAGGTACAGGCCCTCATACGGCGCGTCAAAGACATCGAGTTCAATCGTAAGATCCGTACCCTCAAGCGGCAGCAGATACCGTGTTTTCGAGATGAGAACACCGTCTGCCTTTTCTCTTAAGTGAAGATAAGATTCTTTCGTGAGCGGGAGATTGTACTCCTCGCGCACCATGAGGCCTTTTGACTTGTAGGTCAGATAATACTCGTCGTCGGAGCGGCGGATGCGGACAACCGGTTCGGTCGAGAGATAGCCCTGCTCGATTTTTCTGCATGGATAGCTGGTAAGATTTTCCGGAAGCTGTTCCAGAAGATATTTGCGTTCAATTTCCATAAAAGAGACTCCTTATCGTGATTGAATCACTGCTTTTTTCAAGAGTTTACCATGCTTTTCCCGTGATGTTAAGCAAAATCCGGCTTTTTACGAAAAAAAGTCCTGAAATTTTTATGAAATGCAAGCATTCTGCGGAAAAATGTGATATAATATCGGCGGTTTCTGTTACAGAGAAAAAGCAGAGAACATTACGTGGCAAAACACACGAGACCGATCATACAGGAGGATGAAAACAATGGCAAAGATTTATGTATTTCTGGCAGACGGATGTGAGGAAATTGAGGCGCTGACCCCGGTGGATCTGCTGCGCAGAGCCGGAGAGGACGTATGCACCGTTTCCATTATGGGAAGAAAAGAAGTAACAGGTTCCCACAAAATCACAATCCTTGCAGATGAAACCATCGAAGAAGGAGAATTTGACGACGGAGATATGCTGGTGCTTCCGGGAGGAATGCCGGGTACGTTAAATCTGGCCGGAAACGAGACGCTCGCAGCACTGATCCGTTCCTATGACGATCAGGGAAAGAAACTGGCAGCCATCTGTGCAGCGCCGAGCATCCTTGGCGTGATGGGTATTTTAAGAGACAAAAACGCTGTCTGCTTCCCGGGCTTTGAAGAAAAACTGGCAGGCGCAAAGGTACTTGCTGTACCGGCCGTTACAGACAAAAATGTGACCACCGGCCGCGGCATGGGAGCAGCCACTGACTTCGCACTGGAGCTGATCCGTGTACTGCAGGGAGAGGACAAAGCAAAAGAAATGGCAGAAAAAATTGTATTTCAGTGCTAAAAAGTGCCCGAAAACCGCAGAAAGATAAAAAAATCACTGGCGTTTTTGGAAAGAGTATGCTATACTCGATAAATGACTGTAGAATGGAGAGGTGTGCAGGTTTACTGCCGCTTTTCAGATAAATCAAGGAGGAAATTGATAAAATGAGTGTACAGGTCGAAAATTTAGAAAAGAATATGGCCAAACTTACCATTGAGGTTCCGGCTGAAGAATTAGAGAAAGCACTGGAGAAAGCTTACCAGAAACAGAAAAAGAACATCAGCGTTCCGGGCTTCCGTAAAGGAAAAGTTCCGAGAGCCATGGTAGAGAAAATGTATGGCCCGGCAGTATTCTATGAGGATGCTGTAAACAGCCTTGTTCCGGAAGAGTATTCCAAAGCAGCAGAAGAGAGCAAACTGGAAATCGTATCCCGTCCGGAGATCAACGTAGAGCAGATCGAAAAAGGAAAAGCTTTCATCTTTACCGCAACTGTAGCAGTAAAACCGGAAGTTACCCTTGGCGAGTACAAAGGTCTGGAAGTAGCAAAAGCTGACACAACCGTTACAGACGAAGAAGTAGAAGCTGAGCTGAAAAAAGAGCAGGAGAAAAACGCAAGAACCATCAACGTAGAGGATCGTCCGGCAGCAGACGGAGATACCGTTACACTTGACTTCGAAGGTTCTGTAGACGGCGTTCCGTTCGACGGCGGCGCTGGAAAAGATTATCCGCTGACCCTTGGTTCCCATTCCTTCATCCCGGGATTCGAAGAGCAGCTCGTTGGTGCAGCTCTTGAAGAGGAGAAAGAAGTAAACGTTACTTTCCCGGAGGATTATCAGGCAGAAGAGCTTGCTGGAAAAGCAGCTGTATTTAAATGCACCATCCACAAAATCGAAGCAAAAGAGCTTCCGGCACTTGATGACGACTTCGCAAAAGACGTTTCCGAGTTCGATACTCTGGATGAGTACAAAAAAGAGATCAAAGACAATCTGACCAAGAAAAAAGAGGATCAGGCTAAGACAGAAAAAGAGAACGCTGTTGTAGATAAAGCAGTAGAGAACGCAACCATGGAGATTCCGGAAGCTATGATCGATACGCAGGTAGAGAACATGGTTGACGACTTCGCAAGAAGAATCCAGTCCCAGGGTCTGTCCATGGAGCAGTACATGCAGTTCACCGGCACAACTGTTGATTCCTTAAAAGAGCAGATGAGACCGCAGGCTGTTAAGAGAATCGAGAGCAGACTGGTACTTGAGAAAGTTGCAGAAGCAGAAAATATCCAGATCAGCGATGAGAAGCTTGACGAAGAGCTGGCTAAAATGGCTGAAATGTACAAAATGGAGCTGGATAAATTCAAAGAGCTGGTTGGCGAATATGAGAAAGAGCAGATGAAGAAAGACCTCGCTGTTCAGGAAGCAGTAACTCTCATGGCTGACAGCGCAAAAGAGGCGTAAGACCTCGGAAAGAGAGGCAATTGAATGAGTTTTGTACCTTATGTCATCGAGCAGACAAGCAGGGGAGAGAGAAGTTACGATATTTATTCAAGACTGCTGAACGACCGTATTATTTTTCTGGGAGAGGAAGTAACTGACGTATCGGCAAACCTGATCGTCGCACAGCTTCTGTTCCTGGAGTCTGAAGATCCGGGAAAAGATATCCACATGTATATCAACAGCCCGGGAGGTTCTGTAAGTGCAGGACTTGCAATTTACGATACGATGCAGTACATCAAGTGTGACGTATCCACTATCTGTATCGGTATGGCAGCCAGCATGGGAGCATTTCTTCTCTCAGGCGGCACAAAAGGAAAGAGAATGGCTCTGCCAAACTCTGAAATCATGATTCATCAGCCATCCGGCGGTGCACAGGGGCAGGCAACCGAGATCAAAATCGTTGCAGAGCAGATCCTGAAAACCAAACGGAAATTAAATGAAATTCTGGCGGCAAACACAGGAAAACCGCTGGAACAGATTGAGATCGATACCGAGCGTGACAACTACATGTCCGCAGAGGAAGCAAAAGCATACGGTCTGATTGATAATGTAATTACGAACCGATAAGAGAGGAAAGGTGTCCAAAAGCGTAGTTCCGGCAATGAGGCTTTTGCGGCACCTTTTGCCTTATCCGGCGATAAAGTTTTAGATGTAATATTTTGAAAGGAAGAAAACGATGGCTATAAAAGGGAATGATACCAAGATCCGCTGCTCTTTCTGCGGAAAGACAGAAGACCAGGTACGCAAGCTGATCGCAGGCCCGGACGGGGCATACATCTGCGATGACTGCGTGGCAATCTGCTCGGAGATCATTCAGGAAGAGTTTGAGGATCTGTACGGCGAGCAGGATACCGACGAGATCAACCTGATCAAACCAAAGGAAATCAAAGCGTTTCTGGATGATTACGTAATCGGACAGGACGAGGCGAAAAAAGTGCTCTCCGTTGCCGTTTACAACCATTACAAACGAGTGCTTTCCGGTACAACGTCCGATATTGAGCTGCAGAAGAGCAATATTCTGATGCTCGGACCGACCGGTTCCGGAAAAACGTATCTGGCACAGACACTTGCCAAGCTGATCAATGTTCCGTTTGCAATCGCAGACGCAACGGCGCTCACCGAGGCAGGCTATGTCGGTGAGGATGTAGAGAATATTCTGCTTCGTCTGATCCAGGCGGCAGATTACGATATCGAGCGCGCTGAGCACGGTATTATCTACATCGACGAGATCGATAAAATTACAAGAAAATCGGAAAACGCATCGATTACACGAGACGTTTCCGGCGAGGGTGTACAGCAGGCGCTGCTGAAAATCCTGGAGGGAACCGTAGCTTCCGTTCCGCCGCAGGGCGGAAGAAAGCATCCGCATCAGGAGTTCATTCAGATCGATACGACGAACATCCTCTTTATCTGCGGCGGTGCATTTGAAGGCCTCGAGAAGATCATCGAGACGAGACAGGATACGAAATCCATCGGCTTCAACAACCCGATCGGCCATGCCAAAGATGAGAATGTCGGAGATCTGCTCCGTCAGGTTATGCCGCAGGATCTGACCAAGTTCGGTCTGATTCCGGAGTTTGTCGGCCGTGTGCCGATCGTCGTTACGTTAAATTCTCTCGACGAGGCAGCCCTGATGAAGATTCTGGTTGAGCCGAAGAACTCTCTGGTAAAACAGTACAAGAAGCTGTTTGAGCTGGACGGCGTACAGCTTGACTTTAAAGAAGATGCACTCGAAGCGATTGCAAAGAAATCCCTGGAGCGGAAAACCGGCGCCCGTGGTCTTCGTGCAATCATGGAAGATACGATGATGGATCTGATGTATGAGATCCCGTCGGACAATACGACAAAAGAATGCGTCATTACCAAGGACGCTGTAGAAAAGAAGGCGGAGCCGGAAATTATTCACGGCGAACCGGCCCCTGTTCCACGGCGGAATATGGGAAGAAGATCCGGAAGACCGGAAACCGCCTGAAAAACGCAGGAGGAAACTTAAATGGAAGAAGTGACAAAAGTATTACCGGCGATTGCGCTGCGTGGAACGACGATTCTGCCGGATATGATTGTACATTTTGATATCAGCAGAGCCAAATCGATCCGTGCGGTCGAGGAGGCGATGCTGGGTGACCAGAAAATTTTCCTGATAACACAGAAAGACCCGGATACGGAAGTACCGGGTCTGCTTGATGTGTATAAGATTGGAACGATTGCGGTCATCAAACAGGTAGTCAGAATGCCAAAAGACGTTCTCAGAATTCTCGTAGAGGCAGAGAGCCGCGCAGAGCTTCTGGAGTTCGAGGAGGAAGAGAACGAATATCTCCGCGCTGAGGTTGCCCTGTTTGCAGGCTCGGACGAGGAGCCGTTTTCCGATATCGAACAGGAGGCGATGCTGCGCAACTTAAAAGAGCTGTTCGCCCTCTACTGCGAGCAGACGCAGAAAGTCAGCAAAGAACTGGCAGGCCAGATCCTCGGCACAGAAGAAGTGGAAAAGCTGGTTGACCAGATCTGCATGAATCTGCCGCTCGACTATGTACACCGTCAGCAGCTTTTAGAGGCAGTCGAGCTCTCCGAGCGGTATGACACACTGTGCGTCATGATCGCCAATGAGATTCAGATCCAGGAAATCCGTGCGGAGATCCAGGGAAAAATCAAGGAGCGGATCGACAAGAACCAGCGTGATTACATTCTGCGCGAGCAGTTAAAAGTGATCCGCGAGGAACTCGGCGAGGACAATTCCCGGACCGAGATTGAAAATTATAAGAAACAGCTCGAGAAACTCAAAGCTTCGAAAGAGGTAAAAGAGCGGATTTCCGAAGAGATCCACCGTCTGGAAAACTCAGCCAACAATCCGTCCGAAGCGGGCGTGATCCGCGGCTATATCGAGACACTGCTGGGACTCCCGTGGGACAAAGCATCCCGCGACAATCAGGATCTGGCAAGAGCACGCGAGATTCTGGAGGAGGATCATTATGGTCTTTCGAAAGTGAAAGAGAGAATTCTCGAATTTCTGGCTGTGCGCACCCTGACGAAAAAAGGCGAAAGCCCGATTCTCTGCCTTGCAGGCCCTCCGGGAACCGGTAAGACCTCGATTGCGAGAAGCGTGGCGCGTGCCCTGAACAAAAAATACGTCCGCATCTGTCTCGGCGGTGTGCGGGACGAAGCGGAGATCCGCGGCCACAGAAGAACGTACATCGGCGCGATGCCGGGACGGATTGCGGCGGGACTCCATCAGGCGAAGATGAAAAACCCGCTGATGCTGCTCGACGAGATCGACAAGGTGAGCGCGGATTACAAAGGAGATACCTCCTCCGCACTTCTCGAGGTACTGGACTCCGAGCAGAACAATAAGTTTGCAGACCATTACGTAGAGCTTCCGATTGACCTTTCGGAGGTGCTCTTCATTGCGACGGCAAACGATATCCAGAACATTCCGCGTCCGCTGCTGGATCGTATGGAAGTCATTGAAATCTCGAGCTATACGGAAAACGAGAAGTTCCACATTGCGAAAGAACATCTCGTTCCGAAGCAGAAGAAGGCAAACGGCTTAAAAGAAGAGCAGCTTGTGATCGAGGATGAGGCACTGATGGAGACGATCAGCGGCTATACAAGAGAGGCCGGTGTCCGTTCCCTGGAGCGCCAGATCGGCAGAATCTGCAGAAAGAGTGCGAGAAAGATTCTCGAGGAGAAGTTAAAACAGGTTGTCGTGACGAAAGAAAATCTGGAAGAGTTCCTCGGAAAAGAGCGGTATGAATTCCAGCCGGCCAACGAAAAGCCGGAGATCGGTATTGTGCGCGGTCTTGCCTGGACGGCAGTCGGCGGCGATACGCTTCAGATCGAAGTCAATGTGATGCCGGGAAAAGGCGAATTTCTGCTGACCGGTCAGCTCGGCGATGTGATGAAGGAGTCCGCACAGGCGGGCATCAGCTTTATCCGTTCCGTGGCAGATCAGTATAAAATTCCGAAAGAATTCTTTGAAAAGCACGACATTCACATCCATATCCCGGAGGGCGCAGTTCCAAAAGACGGCCCGTCAGCGGGTATCACGATGGCAACGGCGATGGTTTCCGCCATCACAGAAGTGCCGGTGCGCTCTGACGTTGCGATGACAGGAGAGATTACCCTCCGCGGCCGTGTCCTTCCGATCGGCGGCTTAAAAGAGAAGCTGCTGGCGGCAAAGAAAGCCGGAATTCAGATGGTTCTCGTTCCGGAGAAAAATGAGGCCGATGTCAAAGAGCTTGACGCGGAGATCACAGAAGGGCTGCAGATCGAATTTGTCGGCAGCATGGAACAGGTATTAAAACTGGCACTTGTGGAAAACAAATAGTGTCGGAGATGCAAAAAACAGGAGAAGAAAGTATGGTAATTAAACAGGTAGAGCTGCAGCACGTCTGCGGAATCACCAGTAAACTGCCGGATACCGGTCAGGTGGAAGTGGCATTCGCGGGAAAATCCAACGTTGGAAAATCTTCTCTCATCAATGCCCTGATGAACCGGAAATCGCTGGCGCGTACGAGTGCGCAGCCGGGAAAAACTCAGACCATCAACTACTATCACATCAATGAGGAAATGTATCTGGTGGATCTGCCGGGCTACGGTTTTGCGAGAGCCTCCGAGGAGGTCAAGGCGAAATGGGGCAAGCTGATCGAGGATTACCTGCATCAGTCGAAGATGCTGCATGCGGTATTCCTTCTGATTGACATCCGCCATGCGCCGTCCAACAACGACCGCATCATGTACGACTGGATCCTTCGAAACGGCTACCAGCCGATTATCATTGCGACGAAACTGGATAAGATCAAGCGCAGCCAGCTTCAGAAGCAGATCAAACTGATCCTCGAGACGCTGGAGGTCGAGAAAGATACGATTGTCATTCCGTTTTCTGCGGAGACGAAGCAGGGACGCGAGGAGATCTGGAATCTGATCGATGAAATCCGCTCGGACGCAGAAGAAAGCGGGGAATAATGCCATGGGTATGATACGTGCGGCAGGCCTTGGATACGAATACCTCCGTTACGAGGAGGAAGGACAGGAGCCGGAAGTAACAAAAGCGATTGAGGATGTCAGCCTGGAAATCCAGAAAGGCCAGTTCATCGCGGTGCTCGGGCACAACGGAAGCGGTAAATCGACGCTTGCGAAACATATCAACGCCCTGCTCGTGCCGACAGAAGGTACGATGTGGGTGGACGACATGAAAACCTCGGACGAGGAGGATGTCTGGAAGATCCGCCAGAAAGCCGGCATGGTCTTCCAGAACCCGGACAACCAGATCATCGGAAACGTGGTGGAAGAGGACGTCGGTTTCGGACCGGAAAACCTCGGTGTGCCGACGGATGAGATCTGGAAGCGGGTGGAGGAGAGCCTTGCGGCGACCGGCATGATTTCATACCGTGCCCATTCCCCGAACAAGCTCTCCGGCGGCCAGAAGCAGCGCGTGGCAATTGCGGGCGTGATGGCCATGCAGCCGGAATGCATCGTTCTTGACGAGCCGACCGCAATGCTGGACCCGAACGGACGAAAAGAAGTCCTCCGCGCGGTGCGGAAACTGAATGAGGAAAAGGGCGTTACGGTCATTCTTATTACGCATTACATGGAAGAGGTCGTTTTTGCGGACCGCGTGTTCGTCATGGACGGCGGAAAACTGGTAATGCAGGGGACGCCGAGAGAGATTTTCTCGGAAGTGGAAAAATTAAAAGAACTCCGCCTCGACGTACCCCAGGTGACACTGTTGGCTTATGAACTGAGAAAAAGCGGTGTGGATCTCCCGGAGGGGATTCTGACTACCGATGAACTGGTGAATGCATTATGTCATTGAAACTTGAAGATGTAACCTACACGTACAGCCCGGGAACGGCATATGAGATGCACGCCCTGGAGCATGTAAACCTTGAAATTCCGAATGGTCAGTTTGTGGGCGTCATCGGCCATACGGGAAGCGGAAAATCGACGCTGGTGCAGCACCTGAACGGCCTCATCCGCCCGACATCGGGACGGGTGCTGTACAATGGGGAGGATATCTGGAAAGAGGGATATCCCTTAAGGGAGCTTCGAAGCCATGTCGGACTGGTGTTCCAGTACCCGGAGCATCAGCTCTTTGAGACGGATGTCATCACAGATGTCTGCTTCGGCCCGAAAAACCAGGGACTTTCCCCGGAAGAATGCAGAAAACGCGCAGAAGAGGCGCTGGACCACGTCGGATTTCCGAAAGAGATGTATGAAAAATCACCGTTTGAGCTTTCGGGCGGCCAGAAGCGCCGCGTGGCGATTGCCGGTGTACTCGCGATGAACCCGGATTTCCTGGTGCTCGACGAGCCGACCGCAGGCCTCGATCCGAAAGGACGTGATGAAATCCTCGACCAGCTCGCGCTGCTCCATGAGACACGCGGCATTTCCGTCGTGCTTGTATCGCACAGCATGGAGGATATCGCGAAATACGTCGAGCGGATCATCGTCATGAACCACGGCCATATGGCGTTTGATGACGAGCCGAAGAAAGTCTTCGCCCATTATAAAGAACTCGAGGAAATCGGGCTTGCAGCGCCGCAGATGACGTATATTATGCATGCGTTGAAAGAACACGGCATGGATGTGGATGTGACGGCGACGACGGTGGAAGAGGCGCGGGATACAATTCTTGCGGCACTTAAGAAACAGAAGAAAAACGGGAAAGAAGGAGCAGAATTATGTTAAGAGATATTACTCTGGGACAGTATTACCCGGCGGACTCCATTCTGCACCGGCTGGACCCGCGTGTGAAATTTGTGGGAACGCTCACCTATGTGGTATCCCTCTTTCTGTTCCACAACTGGGGCTATCTGCTTGGAACGATTTTCCTTGCGGTGATGATCAAACTGTCGAAAGTACCGTTCAAGTTTATCACGAAGGGCCTGAAATCGATTTTTGTGCTGCTGGCGATTACGATGGTGTTCAACATCCTGTTTACGCCGGGTGAGGCACTCGTCCATATCTGGAAAATCACGATCACCCGTGAGGGTGTGGCGATGGCATGCCGAATGTCGATCCGCCTGATTTACCTGATGATCGGCTCGTCCCTGATGACTTTAACGACAACGCCGAACCAGCTCACGGACGCGCTGGAGAGCCTGCTCGGTCCCTTAAAAAAAATCCATGTGCCGGTGCATGAGATCTCGATGATGATGTCGATTGCACTCCGTTTTATCCCGATTCTTCTTGAGGAGACGGATAAAATCATGAAAGCGCAGATGGCGCGCGGCGCGGATTTTGAGAGCGGAAATATCATCCAGAGAGTGAAGAACATGGTGCCGCTTCTGGTGCCGCTGTTCATCTCGGCGTTCCGCCGGGCAAACGATCTGGCGCTGGCGATGGAAGCGAGATGCTACCACGGCGGCGAGGGCAGAACACAGATGAAGCCGCTCCAGTACAAAACGCGCGATTACACGGCGTACGGTATTTTGATTGCGTACCTTGCATGCAGCATCGGACTGCGTGTGTTCGGATTCTGATGTTGAAGAAAACGGAGGGAAAGCATGCGCAGAATTAAGCTGATTGTGGCGTACGACGGAACGAATTACTGCGGCTGGCAGGTACAGCCGAATGGAATCACGGTCCAGGAAGTGCTGAATCGGGCGCTTTCGGACCTCTTTGGGAAAGAAATCGCCTGCATCGGCGCAAGCCGGACCGACGCGGGGGTCCATGCGCTCGGCAATGTCGCGGTGTTTGACACCGATGCCAGAATGCCGGCGGACCGGATCGCGTTTGCTTTAAATACGCGGCTTCCGGTGGATATCCGCATTCAGGGGTCATCCGAGGTGCCGGCGGACTTTCATCCGCGGTTTACTTCGACGGTCAAGACGTATGAGTATCGGATTTTAAACCGGACTTTTGCAGATCCGACGCGGCGGCTGAACTCGTATTTCTGGTACGGCACGCTCGATGTGGATGCGATGCGGCAGGCGGCCTCGTATCTGGTCGGTACGCATGATTTTAAGAGCTTTGCAACGGCAAAACCGGAAGTGACCGACACCGTCCGCACGATCTATGAGACGAGTGTGGAAAAAGAGGACGATCTAATCCGCTTTCGGATCACCGGAAACGGGTTTCTTTACAATATGGTGCGGATCATCACCGGAACGCTTCTCGAAGTGGGAAAGGGCGATTACCCGCCGGAGCAGGTGAAAGAAATCCTTGCGGCGAAAGACCGCAGAAGGGCGGGAGCCACGGCAAGACCCGGGGGTCTGACACTGGTGCGGATCCAGTATCCCGAATGGGATTTCGAATAAGCCCCGGAATTTGTCTTTTTGCTGAAAAAAATGTAATTTCTGGGTAAAAAACAGTTGACATTCCAAAATCCGTATAATATAATTACTAAATGTGTGACGTAGTTTGAAAACGCCGATGCCATAAGCCCCGGTAAGGCGGTTTCCTATATACATGAAACAGTAAATTGAATTTTTCACAGGAGGTTATATCCATGAACACCTTTATGGCAAATCCAGATAAGATTGAAAGAAAATGGTATGTTGTTGATGCAGAAGGATGTACATTAGGACGTCTGGCATCTGAAGTAGCAAAAGTATTACGTGGAAAAAACAAACCGGAGTACACTCCGCACGTAGATACTGGTGATTACGTAATCGTAATCAACGCTGATAAAGTAAAAGTAACCGGTAAAAAACTGGATCAGAAGATCTACTACAGCCACTCCGATTATGTTGGTGGAATGAAAGAAGCTACTCTTCGCGAGATGATGGCTAAGAAACCGGAGAAAGTTGTTGAACTTGCAGTGAAAGGCATGCTTCCAAAAGGACCTCTTGGAAGACAGATGTTCACAAAACTTCACGTATACGCTGGTGCAGAGCACGCTCATGCGGCTCAGAAACCAGAAGTATTAACATTTTAATAGGGAGGTAAAGAACATTGGCTAGCGCAAAATATTACGGAACCGGAAGAAGAAAAAAATCTATCGCAAGAGTATATCTTGTACCGGGAACTGGTAAAGTTACCATCAATAAAAGAGACATCGATGAGTATTTTGGTCTGGAGACCCTGAAAGTTATCGTTCGTCAGCCTCTGGCAGCTACAGAGACCGCTGATAAATTCGACGTGATCGTAAACGTTCACGGCGGCGGATACACAGGACAGGCAGGAGCAATCCGTCACGGTGTTGCACGTGCCCTTCTGACTGTAGACAACGACTACAGACCAGTCCTGAAAAAAGCAGGATTCCTGACTCGTGATCCTAGAATGAAAGAGCGTAAGAAATACGGTCTCAAAGCAGCTCGTCGCGCTCCGCAGTTCAGCAAGAGATAATCAGTCTCGAAAGAGAAAATTGGATTATGTTTACAAACCCCAGAAAATCTTGGTTTTCTGGGGTTTTTTATTTTAATAAATATGGTAAAATACCTAAGGAAAGTATCATATTCAGAGCAGTAAAAAGAGCAGATC